>JAYUFP010000174.1:0-7201 GCA_043738665.1 Isosphaeraceae bacterium | reverse complement strand
CCATCCTGGTGAACGGGCCTCGTCGGTATTTCACGCCCTCGAACAACCAGAGCATGGGTTGGGCGATTCCCGCCGCGATTGGCGCACAGAAGGTCCGGCCGGACCGGATGGTTGTGTCAGTGACGGGCGACGGCTGTTTCCTCATGTCGGCCATCGAGATGTCGACGGCGGCCAGGGCGGGGCTTCCCGTCAAGTTTTTCGTCTTTGACGACGGCGCTTATCACTATATGCAGATGCTCCAGGAACCGGTCTACCGGCGAACCACGGCGACGGAAATCGCGAAGATTGACTACGCCGCTTTCGCGACGGCAGTCGGCCTCTCCTACAACAAGATCGCCTGCAATAATGAGATCGGTGAAGGAATGGGACGGGCGTTGGGAACCGCGGGGCCGGTCCTGACCCATGTGACGATCAGCTACGAAGGGCGAGAGATTCGCTGGCTGAACGCATTAAAGACAACGTATCTGAAACGTCTTTCGACCGAGCAGAAGGTCCGGATCGCGTCGCGGGTCGGCGTCCGCACTCTCCAACGTCGACCCGACGACGATTGAACGGCCGCTGCGCAACACTCCTGGCGAACCTGTGAAATTCGTCGGGTTGATCTTTCGGGATTCTCCACGACGAAGTAAGATCCGGCCCGTACGGGATCTGGACCGATGGAGCGGGACGGTTCCGTTCGAAGATCCGAGGGGATTGTTGAGTCACATGGACGTCCGGACCACCGCGTCAGTCCCCCACGCCGAATATTTCCCGCCACCGCACGCGCCGAAAGGCCCCGGCGGCGGGTGGATCGGGATTTTGCGCCGAGACCGCGTTGAGCTGACGAAATTCTGGCCGGTCGTCCAGAACATGGTGGTGCAGGATCTCCGCGTCCGCTACCAGCGGTCCGCGCTGGGGTTCTTGTGGACACTCTTGCACCCCATCTTGATGATGACGATCTTGTCCATGGTCTTCTCCCGCTTATTGGGGGCGGACATCAAGAACTATGCGGTGCTGCTCTTCTCCGGGATGGTCCCGTGGAGTTTCCTGGCCGCGAGCCTCACGGATTGTTCAGTTTGCATCATCATCAATGAAAACTTGATCCGTAAAATTTATCTACCGAAGCTGATCTTCCCGATTGCAAAGACGCTGATCAACCTGGTCACGTTCCTGCTATCTCTGGGGGCGTTGTTTGTTCTCTTAAAGCCCTTGGGTGCGCCCATCTCGTTTGCGTTGCTGGCGCTTCCGGTGGCCGTCGCGCTTTTGTTCGCGTTCACGCTGGGCCTGGGGATGGTCGTCGCGACGGCCAACACGTTTTACCGAGACACGGGGCATCTGGTGACGGTCTTTCTTCAGGCGTGGTATTTCGCAACGCCGATCATCTATCCCGTCTCTCGTATGCCCGCCGACATCCAGTGGCGATTCTGGCTGAATCCCGCTTACCCGTTCGTTCGGATGTTCCAGTCGATCTTGTGTGAAGGACGTTTTCCTGAACTCTCGACATCGTGTATCGCGACCGCCATCGCGGCGGCGAGCCTGGGGATCGGATATGCCACGTTCAAGAGTCATGAAGACAAACTGGTATTCCGACTCTGACTTAGCAAACGACTCGGGGGCCGTGGCGACCGTGAAATCGTCCCCGCTGATCGAGCTGCGCGACGTTTCCCTGCGCTTCGTGAGTTATCACGACAAGCAGTACTCGATCAAGCGTGCCGCGCTCGACCTCTTGCTTCGCCGCGTGGGACCGCCGACGGCTTCAGAATTCTGGGCGCTCCGGGAGATCAACCTCGCGATTCACAAAGGTGAAAAGGTGGGAATCCTCGGCTCCAACGGGGCGGGAAAAAGCACTCTTCTCCGGCTTCTCGCACGGATTTACCCGGCCACCACCGGAACGGTTTCCATCCGCGGGAACGTCGCGCCTCTGATCGAGATGGGGGCGGGATTCAACCCCGAACTTTCCGGCCTGGATAACATCTATTTCAACGGCGCGATGCTCGGAATGAACCGCCGCGAGATGGCCAAGAGGGTCGACGGGATCCACGAGTTCACCGGCCTCCGCGAGTTTGCCGACCTCCCGCTGAAATATTATTCGAGCGGGATGTACATGCGACTGGCCTTCGCCGTCGCCACCGAAGTGGAGCCGGACGTATTGCTAATCGATGAGGCACTCGGAGTGGGCGACGCGGCGTTCGTCGAGCGCGCACGGAACCGGATCCACGGACTGCTCGACCGCTCGCATGTCGTGGTGATCGTGTCGCACGACCTGTCGGCCCTTCGCGAGATGTGTACGCGCGGCATCTGGCTCAAGAAAGGACGACTGATTCTCGACGGCCCGATCAACGAGGTCGTTGACCGCTATCTTGAGGACGTCGAAAAAGCCAAGACGGAGGAAATGAACGCGGCCTGACGGATTTGGAAAAGAAGGCCGTCGGTCGCGACCTCGAACATTGATAACTTCATGACAGCGCGTGTTGACGGAACAGGACGTGATCCTAATTTCCGCCCACTCGAAGGAATATTTCGATGAGTCTCGTTTTTTTAACACTCAACGCCTAACACAAGTACTGATGCTTGCCCAAGGACGGGCGAATGTTTGGTTGAAAGACCATCGACCCGGCGATCCAACCCGGTCGGCGGCACAGGACAGGGAGGTCCTCAAGGTGCGAATCGGACTCGACATGCTCGCCGTGCAATCGCCCCACCACGGTGCGCGGGGGATCGGTCGTTACAGCGCAAACCTCGTCTCCTCGCTCCTCGCGCGGGAGGACGGTCACCAATACACCCTTTATGTCCACGACGGCCTCTCCCTCGACCGCCTCCCCTCGTCCATGCGCACTCAGACCAGGATTCTCAGGAATCGGGCGGGGATCAGCGAAAGCTCGGCGACGCGTATCGACCGAGTCGCACGTGAGAATGCCGACAAACTCGACGCCCTCCTGATCCTGAGTCCGTTCGAATATTGGGACGGCTACACACCCCCCGCGCGTCCCGACAACGGACTGAAGCTCGTCTCGGTCGTTTACGACCTGATACCGTTCCTGTTTCAGAATGAGCGAGCGGTCGACCCCGTTCTCCTTCGCCAATTCAAGACCCTCGAAAAACTCAAGGCCTACGACGCACTCCTTGCGATATCGGATTGCACGCGTAATGACGTGCTCTCCTTGCTGCGGATGTCTCCGGACCGTGTCATCAATGTCTCCGGCGCAAGCGACCCGAGCTTTTTTCGACCTGCCGAACCCGCCCCGATCCCGGACGCGACGAAGGACGAACTCGCCCGCTTGGGCATCCACCGGCCTTTCGTCTTCAACGTCGGCGGACTGGACGAGCGCAAGAACCACTACGGTTTGATCGACGCCTTCGCCGCGCTCCCCGAGCGGCTCCGCACCACGCATCAACTCGTGTTTACATTCATGGTAACTCCTTACTGGTATCATCATCTCCGACATTACGCCATTCAGCGCGGTGTCGGTGACTCGATCGTGTTGACCGGTGAAATTGACGACAGCCTCTTGCGAATGCTCTATCAACGCTGCGAGGCGTTCGTTTTCCCTTCACTTTACGAAGGATTCGGGCTGCCGATCCTCGAAGCGATGCACTGCGGGGCCGCGGTCGTGGCGGGTAACAACTCCTCGCAGATCGAAGTCCTTGGTGACGCCGGACTGCTCGCGGAGGCGACGGATTCCAACGACATCGCCGCCAAAATCGCGACGATTCTCGACGACCCGATCCTCGCCAAGTCCCTCCGAGCCCGAGCCGTCGTTCAGGCCGCGACTTTTTCCTGGGAGCGGACCGGCGGCCTCGCCCTCGAGACGATCGCCGCCGCCGTCGAAAGGCCTAGGCGGGGATTCCGACTGCGTATCGATCGGGGACACCGTCGCAAGCCCACGATCGCATTCCTCTCGCCGCTCCCGCCGAGGAAATCGGGGATCTCCGACTACTCCGCCCTGCTGCTTGACGAGTTACGGATGACGTACAACATCGACCTCTATCACGACCGGGGATACGTCCCCGAGCCGGCCCTCGGGTCCGACGAATACATGAGCTGCGACGCCCGACAATTCGAGCGCGTCGCCTCATTGAAGAACTACCACGCCATCGTATACCAGATGGGTAACTCGCGCTATCACAATTTTATGTACCCTATCATGATGCGTCACCGCGGTCTGGTGATGCTTCACGACTTTTGCCTCGCGGGGTTTTTTGTTGAATACGGCCACGCCCTCGGCCGCGGGACCGGCCTGGTCCGCGACGAGCTTTTGCGGTGGTATCCCGCCGATCGCCAAGAGATCCTTGAAGCCTTGGCGGAGTGGGGAGACGATTCCGAAGCGATTCAGCGGGGCTGTGCGCGGAGAGGTTGGTGGCTGAACAAGGCTGTGCTCGACGCCTCCCAAGTGACGTTGGTGCATTCCCCGTGGTGTGAAGCCAAAGTCAAGTCGTCCTCACCGGAATACCTGGATCGGGTGAAAGTGATTCCGTTCGGGATTCACCCCCGCAGGGTTAGCGCCGAGGAACGCGCGGCGATCCGAGATCGGTTCTTCCTCCCTCGGGACGCTTTCTTGGTGGCAAGTTTCGGATTCGTTCACGCCGGAAAATTGTGCGCGGAGGCGGTTGACGCATTCTCGGGCGTCGCTCGTGACGATCCCAAGGCGATCTTTCTTTTTGTCGGCGGCGAAGCTGACGACGGCATGGCCCGCCGGCGCGCCGCGAATCTCGGGATCGCCGACCGGGTGCGATTTTTGGGCAGGCAGCCGATGGAGGCGTTCGACGCCCTGATGAACGTGACCGACCTCGGGGTGAATTTGCGGATGCCCCCCACCAACGGCGAGACCTCGGCTGCGCTCTTGAATCTGCTGGCTTCGGGCGTCGCGACGGTCGTGACCGACGTCGACACCTTCTCCGACTTTTCGTCGAAGGTCGTTCGAAAAGTCCTTTGGGACGCCGATGGGCCTGACGACTTAGCCCGCGCAATCGAGGGACTCGCCGCGGACCGCGTCGAGCGCCAGTCGCTGGCGAAGGCAGCCTGGAACTTCGTTCATGAGAGACACGAGTGGTCCCAAGTCGCCCGGCACTATGTCGATGCGATCGAACGTTGCCACCGCGAACTGGCCAAACCCTTTGATCGGGACGAATCGAGCGTGCGACCTGCGGGATCGTACCCGACTTTATTCATCAACCGATGAGCTGTCCGCGAATCGAATCAGATCGATCAAGGAGGCCCATGAAGCGGATCATAAAAACCCCGCTCGAAGCGTTGCGGCAGGTTTCCGCCCCGGCGCTCCGCGCGATCTCGGGACGCTTCGAAGCCTCGGTCGCGCGGGGATACGTCTCGCGAACTGCCGCACACGGCGGATTCGGGACCGATGAGCCGGGCTTCTTGATGGATCAGGCCGTCGGCGAAGCCGTCAGACTCGACGACAAGCTTGATCGGTTGCGGCGCGAAGTCACGAAAGCATCTGCTTTTGCGCGAAAGCCGCGGATCGCCTTCTTCTCGCCGTTCCCGCCGCGGAAGTCGGGGGTGTCCGACTATTCCATGTTTTTGCTCGAAGAGTTAACGCGGTATTATCGTGTCGATCTCTTCCATGACGCGGGTTACGAGCCGGAAACCGGCTCGGGAGAGTACGCTTGTCACGACTACCGCCTGTTCGATCGCCTGGCCTCGGCGCGCGACTACCATTGCGCGGTGTATCAGATGGGCAATTCGCATTATCATAACTTTATGTATCGAACGCTGTTAAGACATCGCGGCCTGGTTACCCTTCACGACTTCTGCCTGGGCGGATTCCACCTTTACTACGGCAGCGGACTGACGATGATCCGCGAGGAACTCCTCCAGTGGCACGGCGAAGACCGCGAGGAAATCGTTCGCGCTCTCGAAGAGTGGGGTAACGACCTCAACGCGATCCAGAGAGGTTGTGCGGCGCGTGGTTGGTACCTCAATCGTCGCGTCCTCGATGCCGCGCAAGTCATGATCGTTCACTCTCCCTGGTGCGAATCGCGGGTGCGGTCGGGCTCGGCGGAGTATGCCGACCGGACTCTCGTCGTTCCCCACGGAATTCATCCCCGACACACGACATCCGCCGAACGCGCCGCGACCCGAAATCGATTCTCGTTGCCACACGACGCCCTGATCATCGCCAGCTTCGGGTTCGTTCACCCCGACAAGATGAGCCCGCAGGCCCTCGACGCCTATGCCGCGATCGCCCGGGACGTCCCGAACTCTCTGTTCGTCTTCGTGGGGGAAGAAGCCGACGGCGGGGCGGTTCAAAGGCACGCGGACTCGCTGGGTTTGACCGACCGGGTGCGGTTTCTGGGTCACCAGCCTGCCGAGGCATTCGCGGCGTTGATCGCCGTGACCGATTTGGGAGTCAACCTCCGCAAGCCCCCCACGAACGGCGAGACCTCCGGCGCGCTCTTGAACCTGCTGGCCGCTGGCGTGGCGACGGTCGTGACCGACGTGGACACGTTTTCCGATTACCCGTCAAGCGTCGTACGCAAAATTCACTGGGAGTCCGAAGGTGCGGACGGATTACTGAGCGCCATGCAGGGGCTGGCGACCATGAGCGACGCCCGAGAAGAATTAGGATGGTCCGCCTTGGCTTATGTCAAAGCGCATCACGCCTGGGCGAAGGTCGGGCGACAATATCGCGACGCGATCGAACGCTGCCACGACGAACTCAGCCGAAGTCGGGGCGAGAACGCGTCGGCCGGAGCGAATACCGCAACGAATGACGTTTTGCTCTTGAATCGTTGAATGTCCGGAGTCCGCTTTGGACCCGAATTCGTTGAGAACCGAACAGTCCGGGGTCGACCATGAAGAAACTGCTCAAAGTCCCGATCAAGGCCTTCTGGAGGATGACGGGACCCGTTCGCAGGCCGTTCGTCCGGAAGTTCGAGGCGATGGTCGCCCGCGGCTGCGCCTCGATCAACGACACCCATATCTGTCCCGTCAACGAGGAGACGACCCTCGTCATGGACCACCTGGTGCGAGAGTTGGTCCGTCTCCAGGGGAAAGTCGATCGGCTTCTCGAAGCGATCGAAGACCTGACCCCGGACTCGAGCGGCCTCGTCGTATTGTGCCGGAACGAAGACGAATCACTCCGCTCCGCCGGGTGACACTCGCCGCGACGTGAAGACAAAGTGCCAACGACTGTAACGGTAAGGCAAACGTGCCTTTCACTGCTGACGACCTTAGCCCGCCCGTCCTCCAGGATCGGCCCGGGCG
>JAYUFP010000173.1:0-2312 GCA_043738665.1 Isosphaeraceae bacterium | reverse complement strand
GCTGGAAACCGCGGGCAAGCCGGGTGCCCTTCCGGGCGAATACAAGGTCGCCATCAGCGACCTCGTCTCGGCGGAAGGCGAACCCCAAGGCCTCGCGCCTCGGAGCGCCATGAGCCCGCCCCCGGGAATGGCCGCGGCCCGAGAGAAGCTGCCGCCGGAATACTCCGACCTCGGCAAGACGACGCTCGAAGTGAAAGTCCCCCTCGACGGCGGCACGTTTCCTTTCGACGTCAAAGCCGTTCTCGAAGCGAAACCTTGAACGTCATCTTGGTGATGACTGAACGGACTTTCCTCAGGAATGCCGGCCGCCAGCGGTTGCGGCGAGGCAGGCCCGAACGCCGCAAAGACCGCGTCCAAAGCGCGGTCCAAGAAAAAGGCGGCGGAGAAGGTCCGCGGCGAATACGACAAGGAAGTCCCGCCGGCCGGCGGAGTGATCGACATCGACATCGACATCGACGTGAAGGCGTCGAGCGCGGTCCAGTCCAAGGCCGCCGCGGCCACGACCGAGTCCGACCCCGGCGCGAAATAAAGGTCGCGTCGGCTCGCCAACGCGCGGCGAGGGCCTCCCGGCCCCGCCGCGGCATGAATCCACGAATGCCGTTTCTTTCGCCTGTGCCCGCGGCGCCGGCGGCGGTTGACGCGGGGCGTCGCCGGGGGTTACGATCTTCAAGGTTGCGCTGAGACGTCCGGCGACGGGCGTCGCGCTTTGACGGATTCGGTCGCGGACTCGGTCGGAAGGCTCGGTGCTTGACCCGTGCAGATCTTGTTGACCAACGACGACGGCGTATTCGCGCCCGGCTTGCGCGCCCTTCATAAGGAATTGAAGCGGCTCGGCGAGGTGACGGTGATCGCGCCGGCGGTCGAGCAGAGCGGCGTCGGCCACTCGATCACGATCTTGAGCCCCCTGGTCGTCAAGCAGGTCGATGACGACGACGGCTCCACCTACGGCTTCATGGTCGAAGGGAGCCCGGCGGATAGCGTCAAGCTCGCCGTCTGCGAACTCATGCCCAGGCCCCCGGACCTGATCGTCTCGGGGATCAACTCGGGCTCCAACGCCGGGATCAACGTCCTTTATTCCGGCACGGTCGCCGCGGCGATCGAAGGCGCGTTCTTCAAGATCACCAGCGTCGCCGTCTCGCTGGAACTGGCCGAGCACTTCGACTACCCCCATGCCGCCAAGCACGCCGTGCGGGTCCTCGAACGCATCCTCGCGAACAAGCCTCCCAACGGCACCCTCTTGAACGTGAATCTTCCCGCGCATTCGCGCGGCGAGCCCAAGGGCGTGAGAGTCGTCCCGATGGGGATCGGCCGCTACGGCGAGGGCTTCGAGCGGAGGCAGGATCCGAGGGGTCGCACGTATTACTGGATGACATATAATCCTCCGTACAACGTTGACGGCCCCGAGACCGACGTCACCAGCCTCTCCGAAGGCTACATCACGGTGACACCCCTCCACTTCGATCTCACCCGTTACGACCTCCTCCCCGAAGTCCAGAAGTGGGACTGGAAGGGCGTCGCGAAGTAAGGAAGTCCGCGCGAAACCTCAGGACGTCAAAAGGTGTCCCCCTTTGGCGTCCCACTGTGCCATTACGTTCCGACTCGGCCGAGATCCCCGTCCGTGCCGAAGACGGCGGGATCGTGAGTCTTGTAGGGTAGGCAACGCCCACCTTCCGCGTCGTGGGCTCGGTGGGTGGGGCTACAAACTTACGGCCCTTAAGGTCGCGCGTTCTCTTGCTTTCGCTTTTCAATCTCGCGCTCCAATCGCTCGGTCTCCCGCGTTATATCCATAAGCTCCTGTTCTTGAGATTTCCTCTGGTCTTCGAGCAACTGGTCTTGGGCGGCCATCTGGGCAGGTGACGGCCCTGGCGGGTGATACTTCGCCGAGACTGCAGGAAACGAACATGCGAAAAATAAAGAAAGTATAAATATTACGACCCATAGGACACCGATGACCCGGCCCATTCGGTCGATCCAGCCGGGCTCCGGCTTCCACCTCCCGGCAAGATTCGCGACAGACCAGGCTCCCACGACCGCGATTGCGGCCGAGTCGCAAAGATAGGGGAGTATCTTGTGATAGAAATCCTCCAGCGGAGGTACGCCCACGGTTGCCAGTACCGCTGCACATAGGGCGGCTGCGGTGGCCATCGCGAAGGTCGCCGCGACACAGGCCACCGTCCCCGGTTGCCGCATCAGGCGACGGAACCGAGGGCGGGGCGCGCGTAGCCGGATGGCGAGGCATGCCAGCGTCCACGAGGCGAGCCAGGGGGATAGGAATTTGACAACCGAGTCCGAATAGGCCGTATAGACGAAGG
>JAYUFP010000172.1:0-2315 GCA_043738665.1 Isosphaeraceae bacterium | reverse complement strand
TGTGCAATTCGTCTGTAAACCGCTCTAGATGACGCCGCCCTTCTCTAAAGCGTTCGTTCACTCCAAGAATTGCGGCCGTTAAGCGTCACGAACCAACGCCGCGGCAAGCCGCCGCACTCCAAACGGCGATGTCGCCAAACCTTGCTGGCGGTCGCGAGAGGTCGCCGCTAGAATCTGCGGCAGTGTTGTCGGAGACTTGCCCGGATTCGATCAGGGTTGGGGATGGTTCCATTGAATGCGTCGGCCTCGAAAATCGTGATCGTGGGGATCGGCGACGACGGACTCGCGGGCCTGACTGAGTCCTCGCGTCGGATCGTCTCTGAAGCCGACCTGATCCTCGGCAGCCCGTCGATGCTCAGCCTCGTCGAAGGGCTACCCGCCAGAAAGGTCTCACTCGACGCCGACATGCCGTCGGCGCTCCGACAGGTCCGAGAGGCCCTCAACGCGAAACGGCCCGTGCTGGTGAGCGGCGGCGACCCCCTCTTTTACGGGATCGCACGTTATCTTTGCGACCGCCTCGGGAAGGACCAGTTCGAGGTCGTGCCCCACGTCAGCAGCATGCAGCTCGCGTTCGCCAGGGTCATGGAAAGCTGGGAAGACGCCTACCTGACCAACCTCGCGGGACGACCCCTCGAATCGGTGGTCGACCGAATCAGGACCGCCGAGAAGGTCGGGCTCTTCACCAGCGATGAGCTGACCCCTGGTGGGCTCGCCAAGGCCTTGCTCGAGCGCGGGATCGACTATTTCCGCGCCTATGTTTGCGAGAACCTCGGCTCCCCCGACGAGCGCGTGACCCAGGCCGAGCTTGACGACCTTGCCGAGATGGAGTTCGACCCGCTCAACGTCATGATCCTGGTCCGCAAACCGAACCGGCCGGACCGGGCGAGCCGTCGCGGCCGGCACCGGCTGTTCGGCAACGCCGACGACGCGTTCGCACAGACCCTGCCCAAGCGCGGACTGATCACCCAGGCGGAGGTCCGATCGATCGCCCTGGCACAGCTCGATATCCGCCCCGACAGCGTAGTCTGGGATATCGGCGCGGGCTCGGGATCGGTGGCGATCGAAGCCGCGCAGCTCGCGGCCAGCGGGATCGTCTACGCGATCGAGCCGGAACCGGCGGACGTGGCACTGATCCAGGCCAACGCCGAGTCGTTCGGGGTTCCGAACGTCCGCCCCATCGTCGGCCGCGCTCCGGACGTGCTCGCGAATCTGCCTGACCCCGACGCCGTCTTCGTGGGAGGGACTGGCCGGCAGGTCGGGCCGGTTCTTAATGAAGCTTATGCCCGCCTTGCTTCCGGAGGCCGGATGGTGGTGAACGTAGTCACGATCGACGGCCTGGCCGCCGCACACGAGACCCTGAAGAAGCTCGCGGGCCAGGTTTCCGTCTGGAACGTGAGCGTCGCAAGGGGCATCGAGCAGATGGACCGGGTCCGTTTCGAGTCGATAAACCCGACGTTCCTGCTCGCCGTGACCAAGAACCCCGAAGGGGGCGATTGAGTCGATCGCCGCGAATCATCCGGGCTGAGCCGGGCGTGTTTCCCTGCTCGACGGATTTCGTTCCGGAATTTGGGGTTCGATTGAGAACTCGCCGTTTCAGGCGATATACTTAGGTTGCGTTTGGGCAACCGATTGCGTCGTCCGTGGAGAAGTCTTCCGAGCATGGCCGAACCCGGTGGTGAGATCGAGCTGGACCTGGTCGCGGTCGGGGCGCATCCCGACGACGTCGAGATCGGCTGCGGAGGGACGCTAGCGCGGCTCGCCAAAAAAGGCTACAAGATCGGCATCGTCGATCTAACAGACGGCGAGCCGACGCCACAATCGGCGGGACCCGACGTCCGTCTGGCGGAAGCGCAACGGGCGGCGGAGATCCTCGGCGTCGCGGTCCGGATCAACCTGAACCTGCCGAACCGGCGGCTTTTCGACACGTTCGAGGCGCGAGTGGCGCTTGCCAAAGTCTTCCGGAAGTACCGGCCGAAGATGGTGCTCGGTTTCGGCGGCAGAACTGTCATGGCCTCGCCCGACCACTATCAGGCCATGCTGATTACCGACGCCGCGGTTTTCTACAGCAGGCTCAGCAAGTGGGACGAGCATTTTGACGGCCTCCCCGTTCACGCCGTCACGAATCAGATGGCATTCGTCATCGCGTTGCACGCGCTCGACTTGCCGGACGCATCGGGCTACGTCGTGGCCGACATCGGTTCGACACTCGCGATGAAGATCGAGGCGGTCCGTTGTTATGCGACCCAATTTCCGGCGGCGAAGGCGGGGATTTTTGGCGCAATTGAGACGATGAACCGTTATCAAGGGTTAACCGC
>JAYUFP010000171.1:0-7227 GCA_043738665.1 Isosphaeraceae bacterium | reverse complement strand
CGTACCAGTGAACACGGCCGAGCCCTGAAGCGATGTCCGTAAAAGTACGGTATCGGGGATCAGGGACGGTTTTGCAATATTGTAAGAGGCGTTTTGCTGCCGCTTTCGAGGCGAGTTGAAAGCGGGAGCAAGCTCCCTCACTCCAAAGGGGTGCTCAATGCGGCGCACGCCCCCGAAACGCGTGATGGACCACGTAACGACCGATCCTCATTCCGAGGGCTGAGCCATCGACATTGTCGAACGAATCGTGGATGCCGCCGCAAATCCGGCTGGGTCCGGCCACATTCGCGGCGGCGTTGAGTGACATGAACGACCGCGTGATCCCCGGCATCACGTCGGCCGGCGCCAGGTCCGGGGTGGCGAAGGCCGTTAAGTCCTTCAGCAGTGAGGCGTGGTGAGGGGTCGCGATCGTCGCGGTGAATTCCACCTCGGCGACCCTCTGGCCGAGGTCAACCCCTTCGGCCAACGCCTTGGCCTGAGGGAAGGCGTTGACCCCCTGGAAGAAGGCGTCGTCGAAGGTCTGTTTTCGACCGGGGAAGAGTTTCACGAGTGCCTCGACTTTGTGGTCGTCACCCTCAATACCCGCATTCGACATCGTCAGGATCATCGACGGAACACGGGGCGCGCCTTGACAGGGAATGCATGTGCCTCGGCTGAGAGGCTGTCCGGAAACTTAAATGACGAATGACTTAAGGCGAATGACGAATGACTTAAGGCGGATCGGACGGACTGGCAAGCGAGCGATTTCGCGGAAATTCCCGCTTTTCCCTTCGCATCCGTCATCCGTCATCCGTCATTCGTCATAAGTCATTTGCCCAACATAGAAAAGATGCCGGATAGCCTCTGAGAGAAGAACGCGGGCGAGGGTGGTCCTCAACCAAGCCGCGCGCGCTTCAAAAGGATGCTCAATCGCGCAAGTCAAGGGGTCGTTGGTGATTTCGGTCTCAACGAACCGAGCCTGATCCGAAACGCCACGAGTTGCGCGAATCCCCGGGTGCAAAACCGAATGAGCCTCAGAGGACGGAGCGACCCGACTCCCGAGCGCCGGGGCATGTGTGGGACGTCGCACTCGACGACGTGCAACCTCCGAACCTCGGCGAAAACCGCGAGAAATAACGAGGGGGCAAGGGTTCCTGCGGGAATCATGTCGCGGGCTTCGACCCAAACCGAGCGACGGATCACCTTAAACGGGACGTTCGCGTCACGGAGCGAGACTCCAAAGATCGCCCGGAGTGTCACCGCGATCAGCCTGCTGAGGATCAGGCGGGCCATCGGGTCGTGACGTTCGGCGCGGACACCGAAGGCGGCATCGCGATTCGCGACCGCGGCCCAGAGTGAGCCGAAAGCCTCCAACGGCATCTGGCGGTCGCTGTCCAGAAGGAACAGCCAGTCACCTCGGGCACGTTCCATCCCCGCTCGGAGAGCGGCTCCGTGGCCGGCGTTGGCCTGTCGGATCACCGCGATTCTCGAATCGGCCGCGGTGATTCCGCCGAGGATTTGCAGGGTCGCGTCGGTGCTGCCGTCGTCGATGGCGACGCAGTCGGAGCCAGGCAGCACGTCAAGGACGAAGCGGCGGACCTCGTCGAGTGCCTCGGCGATCGAGTCTTCTTCGTTGAAGACCGGCATCACGACGGTCAGCGTCTCGAGACCCGACATAAACCGCCGGCCCCCGCCGAACGAACCGATTCGTCAAGGAGCACGACACTAGGCCCCGGATTCCGCCCTGTCAAGCGCGGCCGATGACGCTTGGTATGTCTCAAATTGTGGCCTATCTATTCTTCAGACCGAGGAATCGAGCGGACCGTGCCCTGACGTCGATGCTGACGAGGGCGTCCGCGAGCAACTCTCGCCTCGGGTCTATTCACATCTCGATCCAGGGACAAGAACCCCCATGGCCGACCGCGACGACTCGTTGAGAATCCTGATCGGGGATGACGACAAACTTGGCACGATGAGCCTCCGACGCACCCTCGAAGGCATGCGCCATGAAGTCGTCGTCGCCGGGAATGCGGAGGCGGCGTGGGAGTGCCTCGAAGCCGGCGATTTTCAAATGGTCATCACCGGATGGACCACGTCCGGAGTGAACGGGGCCGACCTTTGCCGGCGCCTCCGGGATCGGGAGGCCGGGCATCCTTATGTTTACGTCCTCGCGCTGACGACCCTTTCCGATCTTGATGACCCGATCGAGTGTCGTGCCGACGGCCCCGACGATTACCTCGCCAGGCCGTTCGGTCGTGGCGAGTTGCTCGCGCGGGTCGCCGCCGCTCGACGAGTTCTCGGCGTTCGCGATGAACTCGATCGGGGTTCCCGGCAAATCGCCTCGATGAACGAGGAGCTCCAGCGCAAGTGTGCGAGGCTCGGTGAGGTCGCCAGTGTCGATGGCCTCACCGGCCTGAAGAACCGCCGCCATTTTCACGAGATCCTCGAAAGCTCGTTCTCCTTCGCGAGCCGTCACCAGCTTTCTCTCTCCGTGGTCCTGGTCGATGTCGACCACTTCAAGAACTACAACGACACCCACGGGCATCCCGTGGGCGACGAAGTTCTGGCGGAGATCGGCAGGATTCTTCAGGAAAGCATCCGCGAGCACGACGTCGCCGCGCGTTACGGCGGCGAGGAATTCGTCTTGATCCTGCCGGGCACCGACGCGTTGGGCGTCACCCAACTTTCCGAGCGAATCCGCGAGCGGATCGAGTGTCGCGATTGGGATTCGCGACGGATCACCGCGAGCTTCGGCGCCGCGACGTCGTCCGTCCGCACAAGAAACGCACTCCAGCTGGTCGCCGAAGCCGACCAGGCCCTCTATGAAGCCAAGCGCCGCGGCCGGAACTGCGTCGCCCACTTCGAGGACGCGGAGGCGGTGACGGTGTGAAGATGGCGAATGGCGGGTGGCCGATGATCCACACGCAGGCGCGAATCCGTCATCGGACATCGATCACCCTCGCCTGCGCCCCGTTGATCCTCGCTCGGTAGCGGTTAAACTTTGGGACAACAGAGGGGTCCGTCTCCGCTCAGGGTCGCTCGCAACGCCCGTCCCCAAGGAAATCCGCCGATGACCATGCCCGCAATCTCCCGTCGTGACGCACTCAAGCGACTTGCGGCGGTCGGCCTCGCCGCACCTTTTGTACGGCGGGTCCATGCCGCCGCTCCCAGTGAAACCGTCTATCACGCCAGCTTCGGCGCTTCGGGCATGGCGGGCTCCGACATCGGCTCACTGACCGAGAGCAAGTTCCTCAAGCTCGTGGCCGTGGCCGAAGTCGACCTCAATCGTGTCGCCGACATCAAGAAGCGATTCCCGGACGTGAAGGTCTATCAGGACTGGCGGGAACTTCTCGACAAGGAAAAGAACCTCAACTCAGTGAACGTCTCCACGCCTGACCACATGCACGCGCCGATTACGATGTCGGCCATGCAACGGGGTCTCCACGTTTACACCCAAAAGCCGCTCACGCAGACGATCCACGAGGCCCGGCAACTCACGAAAGTCGCGGCCGAGAAGAAGCTCGTCACTCAGATGGGCATCCAGATTCACTCACACCCCGTCCACAAGGCCGTGGTTGCGACCGTTCACGACGGCGCGATTGGCAAGGTCAAGGAAGTCCATAGCTGGAGCGGCAAGCAGTGGGGCGATAATGCGCCCCGGCCCGACCGCGCCGACCCCGTCCCCGCCGGGCTCGACTGGAACCTCTGGCTCGGAGTCGCGTCCACGCGCCCGTTCCTGTCGGGCTATTATCATCCCGGCGAGTGGCGGAAACGCCTCGATTTCGGCACGGGAACCTTCGGCGACATGGGTTGCCACATCCTTGACCCGGTCTTCGCCTCGATGGCCGTCACCAAGCCCGTCTCCGTGCGATCCACGGGCGACGCCCCGAACCTCGACAGCTGGGGCCTGGATTGTCAGGTGAAATACACCTTCATTCCCACCAAGCACACGACGGAAGCCCCCACACTCACCTGGTACAACGGCTCGAAGCGGCCTCCCGCCGAGGTCATCAACTTGATCGGCGGCCGCGAGCTCAGTGACCAGGGGTCGATCTACATCGGCACGGAAGGGGTTCTGTATTCCCCCTACATTGCCGACCCGATCCTTCTTCCGGAGGAGAAGTACAAGGATTACACGCATCCCCAGCCGAAGGGCGATAACCATTATCTTCAGTTCGTCGAAGCCGTTCGCGGCAACGGAGAGACCTCGGCCTCGTTCGCCTATTCCGGCCCGTTGACCGAGTCGGTTCTGCTCGGCTGCCTGGCGACCCGTTTTCCTGAGGCGACTCTTGAATGGGACGCCGAAAAACTTGCAGTGACGAACAACCGCATGGCAAATACCTTCGTCCGACGCAAATACCGGGAAGGCTGGGCGGTCGAGGGGCTTTAGGGAAAACAGGCGCGAAGTCGACCGAACCCTTACCCGGGTCAACGTTTTGGGAAGAATCGTCATCGGAAGATGACTTGGTTTCCGCTAGGGCGTTTAGGAAATGCGGGATGAGTCAGGCCCACTCAATTCCTCCCCCCCGGAAGTTTCAAACGGGCCTGACTCATTCCCACACTAAAAGAGCGAGCCCTGCGGCTGTCGGCGCGCGCCGTGTCTGGATTTTTTCGGAACGGTGGGCTAGGCTAAGGGGCATTGTCGCTCTACCAGGTTTAGGGATGGAACCTTATTGGGACCGGGAACCCGTGATCCATGATCAGGCGTACCGATTCGGCACGAGGACTCAGGCCGGACGTAGATTCGTTAGAGGGGCGAGAGCTCCTCAGCGGATTTGACGGTCTTGACGTTGCCCATACCCTGGCTGCTTCTTCGTCCGAGCAGCCGATCTATCCCGCCGACAAAGTTGATTACACTCCGGACGTAAGCCCGAGCGGGCCAAGGCACGACATGCCTGTTGCCGGCCCGGCGGTCGCGGTTTTCGACTCGATCGCCGCACAAGTCGATGGTTGGCCGGGTTCCACGGTGCCATCCGCCTCCCCGTCAGGCGGGAATGATGGAGAACCCGGGCACTTCTCGCCTCCGGCCGTTAGAGCAGGAAATTTCTTTGCCGCGGTCGGTTTGAACGACGGCGGCCCTGGCCCGGTCATGGCTCCCGCGGGCTCGTATCCGGGCGGATTTCAAGAAGGGTTCACCGACGCTCCCGCGAAGGATTCCCTGCCCTTTGGCCGCTTCGGAAGCGTGCCAGGGCTGATCCTTGCGGAGATCCATTTCTCCGATAATGCACAGAGCGGCCCGCCGAATCCTTCGGGGTATGGATTCGGACCCCACGCCGAAGCCTATCTTTCCGAGACGATCTCCGCACTGCCTTCCCACGGCGGCGACCATGTCGGGGGCGGAATCAGGATGGAATCTCTTCCCTCGGTCCTCATTAACCTCCCCATCCTGATGAGGCCACTGTCGCCGGACTCAACTCAATTCGTTCCGCGGGGGGGCATGCCGTTCCCGGGTTCTGATCCCAGGACCATTGAGAATGCCGCTGCGCCGATTGTTCACGCCTGGGAGCTCGACTACTCTCACGGTCCGACAGTCCCGGATCCGAAATCGAGCCCCAATCCCGCGACAACCGGCGAGAATGCCCCTCCGTCGATCGCGGCGAACGTCTCGCCCTCGCCGAATCCCGGCCCGAACACGCTTAATCCCTCGTTGCCGACCGTTGCCTTCGCCCATCACGAACCCGAGGGGCTCGTTTCGCCGAGTGTGAGCGTCGAAGCGGCGCCACTCGTGGCGAGCCAAACGACGACGAGCGACCTCCAGGTGGGACGTGCGACGGCCGGTCCGGTCGTTGCCCGCACGGGTTTCACGCAGTCGAACACGTCCCTCGGATGGACGGTTGCGAGGCGAAGTCCGGCGATTCCCGTCGGTTTGGCGGGCTTGGTTAATCTGTCCTCGCGACAGTTCGTGAACCCCGCGAATCACGCGCGACCCGATGCTTTGAATCTGTCGGGCGAGATCACGGAGCAGGCGACTGCCGCTGTTGTCGCGGAAGACGAGGTCGAGCTTCCCGTGACGGCGACCCATGGCTCCGACCTTCTCTTCGACTTCCTCCCGGGAGACGTGGCCGTTCTCGGAGACGCCGTGGATCGCTTCCTCGACCGACTTCAGGTTCTCGGCCGACCGGTCGATCCGAACAGTCTCGGCGATTCGTATGAGTCACGCTGGCCGGTGGTCGTGACGCTCGGCGCGGCCGTCCTCGAAATCGGCCGGAGACGTCTCCTCAATCGCAAGAGTGAGGACTCAGCCATCGACGGAATTCCTCCCGGCAGCCGACTCGCGGGCTGGCCCGGCTCCTGGACCGCGAGGATTCCGTAACGTGACCAATGAACTCTCCGGCGCAGCCGACGACACGGTCGACGAGCCCGAACCAGACGCCGAGTCAGAGAATGACACACCGCTCGATGACCTCCTCGAACGCCTGAATCGAGGCGACCTCGACGCCGCCGAAACCATCTTGATCGAATACGAACCGCAAATCCGCCTCGCCGTGAGCCGTCAGTTAAGCGGTGCGCTACGTTCCAAGCTCGACACGATGGACGTGGTTCAAGCCGTCTGGGCTGACGTGATTTCAGGGTTCCGCAACAACGCCACGAAGTGGCACTTTGATGACCGTCGCCAGCTCAAGGCGTTCCTGGTGACCCTGGCCCGGCACCGACTGATCGACCGCCGTCGCCACTATAAGCGCGCCATCGAGCGCGAACGCCCTCTCAATCAGTACACTTCCGTCGACCTCCCCGCCTCGCCTCAACCTCGACCCAGCGAGATCGCGCAAGGTGAGGAACTCTGGGAATCGATCCTGGATCAATGTCCCCCCGCACACCGCGACCTGCTCCGGATGAAGCGAGAAGGCCTGCCGCTGGCCGAGATCGCCAAACGCTGTGGCCTTCACGAGGGGAGCGTCAGGCGTATCATCTACGAGACAGCGCGGAGAATGTCGAAGCCGGAGCCGGAGACGCCGGACGAGGAAATGCGAACGCGGAATTCATCCTGACGGGAACGGAGAATGAGCCGTGACGATCTCGCTCAAACCAGCCGTGTCCGAGCGTGAACCGGAGATTTCCTCTGAAGCACGTCATTTCGCTGAATCGCAAGGACTCTCCGAAGCACTTAAAATCAATGAGCCGACAGAAGGCTAGAAATCGTCCTCGTTCCCACGGTCCTCCGTGGGAATGCCGTCTTGGACGCTCCGCGTCCGTATTCCGTATTCCGCGGAGGCCGGACGACGCGGAGCGTCGAGGGACGGCATTCCC
>JAYUFP010000170.1:0-2322 GCA_043738665.1 Isosphaeraceae bacterium | reverse complement strand
GGTTTCGACGCGGCGATCGTCGGGGACGTCCCCCCGGGCGCGGGGATTTCCAGCTCGGCGAGCCTCCAAGCGTCGTTCGCCTCATTCCTGATCGCAGCGGGCGTGGTCGATGACCCCTCGACGCTCGAAGACGCGCCGATCACGGCAACTCACGCCGACGAGCGCCGGCTCGACCTTGCCAGGATTCTCCAACGCTCCGAGAACGAGTTCGTCGGCGTTTCCTCGGGCCTCCTCGACCAGTTCACGGTCCTGTTCGGCCGGGCCGGGTGGGCATTGACACTCGATTGCCGGACCCTTGAGTTCAAACGTCTCCCGTTAGGTAACCCTCCGCCAACGATCATTGTCTGCGACTCCAAGACCGCGCGGAAGCTCGCCGACGGCATGTACAACCAACGACGCGCGGAGTGCGAGACCGTCGTGTCCTACTTCCAGAAGCTCCGCGGCACGGAAAATGTCCGTTGGCTCCGCGACGTCTCGCTCGAAGACCTCAATGACGCCTGGGACAAACTCGACCCGGTCGGCCGGGTGCGAGCCAGGCATATCCTGCACGAGAATCAGCGCGTTGCCGCGGGAGCCAAGGCGTTGACGGGCGGGGACGTGACCACGTTCGGCCGACTGATGAACGAGTCGCACGCATCGAGCCGCGACGACTTCACCAACAGCTCCCCCGCGCTCGACGCCCTGATCGAGTCGGCCGAAGAGTCTCCCGGCTTCCTCGGCGGAAAGCTCTCCGGAGCGGGCTGGGCCGGCTGCACGGTGAACCTGGTGAAGGCTGAGGTGGCCGACGCCTTCGCCGAGTCGATCGCGGCAGGATACGCCAGGCGAACCGGGGTCGTGCCCGATGTCCACGTCTGCCGGGCGGCCGACGGCGCGAGAGGCACCGTCCTCACTTCCGGATCTTGACCGGGGACTTACGCCATCAGGGATCGAAACACTCTCGAATCACCGAGGCGAAACTGAGATGCCGTGGGCGCGAATTCTGGCTGACGCGATCGTGGTCTTTCATGCGAGCTTTGTCGCATTTGTCGTCTTTGGGCTCGTCGCCATCCTGTTCGGATTATGGTTTCGCAAGGATTGGGCGAGGAACCCCTGGTTCCGCGGGTTGCACCTGGCCGCGATCGGCGTGGTCGTCGCCGAGACGGCGTTCGGGATCGCTTGCCCGCTCACGGTCTGGGAACACCGGTTGCGCGGGGCGGCCGGAGAGACGTCGTATTCCGGGGATTTCCTCGGCTACTGGGCACACCGATTGATCTTCGTCCAGGCCCCGCCCCGGGCGTTCAGCGCGGTATATGCCCTTTTCGGCACCGCGGTCTTTCTGACGTTCGTGCTCGCGCCCCCACGGCGGACGCGTCGATCAACGACCAATGAGGGTATCGATTCGGCAAAACGGTGACCCTGAGCCAGACTGCGACACGGACATCCTCGCCCCGGCACGGTGCGGAAGTGACCGCCCAAAGAGAATCACGCCCCGAGGACGAACCGTCGGGGGTCGGTCACATCCGGATCACGCCCAGTCCGTGGGAGTAAAGGACCGTGTTGTGCTCGTGCTTCCTCCGCACTTTTTTCCAGAACCGGCGAAGATCCTGGTAGGCGGTGTTGACGTCGTGGAACATGACGATCCCCCCTTTGCGAACTCGCGGCCCGTAGGTGTCGAAATCGTGGTTCACCGCGTCCCAGGTGTGCAGTCCATCGACATGGAGCATGTCGATCGAGGCGGGGACGTGGCTCAGGGCCTCGTCGAAGGTCATTTTGAGGGGGATGATCACGTCGTCGAGATTGACATGGGAGCGTCGTTTCAGGAACGTATCGTAGACCTCGGAGCTGTAAAACTTGGCCTGAGGGTCGCCTTCCCAGGTGTCGATCGCGTAGAGCTTGCCCCCTTCGCCCAGATCCCGTAGAGCGATCCCCATCGCCAGCGCCGAGAGCCCCATGTGGGTGCCCAGCTCGACGATCACTTTCGGCTTGTACCACTGAACCATCTGGTAAGCGAGGCTGGTCAGACCGCACCAGGCCGAGTCGCGCAGCTCCGGAAAATCCTTTAACTCGATGAGATTCCAGTCCGACTTCAGGGTCTCCATCGTGAGCATTTCGTAATAGAGCAGAGTCCGAAACGGGTCGACCAGCGTATCGGGGAGGGCTTTCTTGAGGACGTTTTTGATTCCCAGGCGAGTGCTGACACGGTGTGCGAAGTCGCGGATCACGAGTGAGTTCTCCAAGGAAGTCGTCGGCAACGGGCTGTCGGAGACAGAACCGGGTTCGATGCGCGTGCGGTCGAAGCGAAACCGAAGCGAACTCGCGTCGTGCGGTTCGAGGGCTGTTTCA
>JAYUFP010000169.1:0-2334 GCA_043738665.1 Isosphaeraceae bacterium | reverse complement strand
GTGAGGGGGCAGGTTTCAAGGCCGGCCCCCCCACCCAAACCCAAACCCCCGAAGACGGAGGGAGAGGGGACAAGACGACGGACGAGGGCGTCCATCCTACAAGCGACATCCCCGACGAACTCGACGCCATCTATCGCAAGCTGATGGCCAAGGAACCGAAGGATCGCTTCGCCTCAGCCGATCAGTTGGCCGAAGCCCTCGCGCCGTTTACGCGACAAAGTAGCTCTGCCCAAGGTAGCCCTGTCGCTCCGCGACAGGAGGCGCGAACGTCGAGCGACTCCCCCAAGCGGTCCAGCTCCGAGGCAGTGCCAGCCCCCTCGGACGGTTCTCCCGCCCCGGCTATCGTCACACGGAGTGAGACGGCTACGTTGGGCGAAGCGCCCGTCGATCCGCTCGGTGCCACATCGACGTGGAAGTCCGACTCGGCCGTCGCCGAGCTTTCCCAAGGTAGCCCTGTCGCTCCGCGACAGGAGGCGCGAACGCAGATCGACTCTCCAAAGCGTCCCGATTCCAACGCAGCGAAAGCAAAACCGAACGCCTCTCCCGCCGCGCGCCACGTCTCGCGGAGCGAGACGGCTACCTTGGCCCAGCCCTCGTCGCAGGTCGTCCCGCCGCGCGGCCCGAACCGCAAGTGGCTGCTCGGCGCAGGCGGAGCGGCCGCGCTGGTCATGCTCGGCGTGATCATCATCACGATCACGAACAAGGACGGCACGAAGACCAAGATCGAAGTCCCCGGCGACTCGAAGGTCGAGGTCACGAAGAAAGGCGACAACGCACCCGCCGCTGCCGCGAAGCCGGTCAAACCAGAGATGCCCAAGTCGGTGGCGAGCACACCGTCGGCTCCCGCCAGCGACCCCATCGACTTCGCCGCCGAACGCCAGGCCGCCGAGTGGGTGCTGAAGATGGGAGGCACGCTCGCCCTCGCCGTTGAACAGGGAAAGCCGTTCACGGTCGTGGATGGCAACGTGCCAGAGGGGAATTTCACGGTTGATAGTTTTGTATTCAACGGCCAAAAAAATGTGAACGACCAGGACTGGGCAGTTCTGGCAGGCTGTCGACGAATTCACGGGATGAACTTAATGGGCATGCCACAGATCACTGATGCCGTCGTTCGATCGCTTGAACTTCGACCGCCGCTCCAACACTTGAATCTAGACGGCGCACAAATCAGCGATGTGGCGATGAAGATAATCGCGGCCGTTCCGACGCTGACGGGTCTCGCAATTCGCGGGACTCCGATTTCCGACGCCGGCGTCGCTCACCTCAGCAACGGGCCGCAGCTCACGGAACTGTATCTCGACTCCAAACTGACGGCGGTCGGGCTGGCAGCCTTGGCGAAATCGCAACGTTCGCTGAAACAACTTGAACTCGGACCGACAATCACTCCCGACGCAGTCCCATCCCTGGCGGACCACCCAACGTTGTCTCGACTGGACCTTCGGACGGAACATCTCAGCGACGCGAACATCCCCACATTACGTTCGTTGCCAGGTCTGCAACAACTCTACGTCTATGGTTCGTTTGATGGAGACATACTCGCCCGAATTGCTCAGGTCACGCGATTGCGGGGTCTGAGTCTTCAGTGGGGTCCGAGTGCGCGAATGAATCCCGAGTGGCTCGAAAAACTTCAGACGATGCCTTCCCTGTGGAACGTTGATCTCAACGGTCCCGGACTGTCCAATGCGTCGCTCAACGCTCTCAGTGCGATGAAGGCTCTCCACAGATTAGGAATCGCACAACGATCACAGGTCAGTGATGAGGGTGTTACCACGTTCCGCACCAAGCGCCCGGATGTCGATCTCGACATTCAGGGCAAGGTGTACCTAGCCAGTTCGAGCATCCCGTTTTCGGTGCTGCAACAGCTCGACGAGACTGATCCATTGCCGGGGTGGGAGTTGCCGGCGGGTGCTCCGCCGCCGGTGGTCGCGCCGTGTGAGCCGACGCTGGCGACAGAGCGGCAACAACTGTGGGCCGAGTTTCTCAAACGCCCGGTGATCGAAGAGTTGGACGTAGCTGAAGTCGTAAGACTTCAGAAGGGCGGTGCCCAAAAGGATGGTGCCAAAGGAGACGGCAGAAGTCTGACGACTTCTGCTACGGCGAACGCGGCGACCAATCTCAAATTCGCGCTGATCCCGCCGGGGGAGTTTCGCAAGATCTTCACGCGGCCGCGCGATCCGGCGATCGAACCGGACATGCCCGTCCGCCGCTTCCGCATCACCAAACCCTACGCGCTCTCGACCACCGAAGTCACCTGGGACCAGTTCCGCCAGTTCGTCGAGGCCACCGGCTACCAAACCGAAGCCGAAACCAACGGACTCGGCGGACGCGATCGCG
>JAYUFP010000168.1:0-2335 GCA_043738665.1 Isosphaeraceae bacterium | reverse complement strand
TTTCCGTCACCTGCGATTGAATCAAGACGACTCTCGCCCGCGTTTTCATGGGCTTTTCACACCGACCGTCCACGCGCCTCGGTGCGGCTCGACGGCTTGATCGGGGGACGATATCGATGCTCGACGAACACACGGCAAGGCGGCCGGAGTTTCTCGAGGGCCGCTGGGTCCGTCTTGCCGACGGCCGCAGTTGGTCGCTTCCGGATCGCGTTCCGACCGACGACGGGGATGCCGTTGCCCTCCTCGACGGCATCGGCCAGTCCGAAGACCAGAACGAAAGGCTCTTCGGCGAGCTGGCGCTGACGATCTTTCTGCTCGCGAGGAACTATCAGCTTCGACCCTCCGACCTTCAAACCCTTCTTCGGTTCGACCCGAGCGACCCGGCGCTCCGGGGCCTCCAGCACGACGTCCATGCCTTGGTCGTCGCTTCCATGGAAACCGTTCCGGGCCGCGAGCGACTTCCCGTTCCGGAGCCTGCCGTCCCCGAGCGGATGACCCCACCGTGGACCCGGAGCTGGTTCGGACTCGGTCGCCGGGGCGGGTCGACGGTGTCTGCGCGTCCCTCGTCGCCCGCGGCCTGAGCCCCCCAGTTGGAGTGAGCGCGGCTTACCGCCGCACTTGAAAGGGCAAGGCCTCGGTCCCGGACTGTAAGCCCTGGCCATCGAGTTCCGCGATTCCGCGGCGACGCACCGGAGCGGCGGCAAGCCGGACGCGCTCCAAACGGGCCGAGACCCTCCGTGCCTTCCAGGAGGATTGCGAGGTCCGACGTCAACCCTTCTCCCCCCGGGAGAAGGTGCCGCGAAGCGGCGGATGAGGGATCTTTTGATTGACGCCACGACCCGGGAACCCTCATCCGGCCTCCGGCCACCTTCTCCCGGGGGGAGAAGGACGGACTTTGCAATCCCGACCCGATCGGTCCCGCATCCGTGACGCCGCCGCCTTCTCCCGGGGGGAGAAGGACGGACTTTGCGATCCTCCTGCCGTACCCCCTGGCCGATTCGCTCCCCTTGTGGCATTGTGTCCCGCGGCCGGGTCGAGGAAAAGGGCAGGGGGCGTCATGAAGCGCTATCGGGTTGCGGTGGTCGCGGGAGACGGGATCGGTCCGGAGATCATGAGCCCGGCGACGGACCTGATCGACGCCGCGTCGCGTTCCGTCGGCGGGTTCGCACTCTGCTTCGCCGAGGCCCCGGCAGGCGCCGAGGTCTATCGGAAAACCGGCGAAGCCCTTCCCGCCGCCAGCCTCAAGACATGCCGCGACGCCGACGCGATCCTCCTCGGAGCCTGCGGGCTCCCGGGAGTCCGCTACCCCGACGGCACCGAGATCATCCCCCAGGTGACCTTGCGGATCGTCCTCGACCTCTACGCGGGAATCCGCCCCGCCAGGCGCCTGGCCGGCGTCCCGATCCCGCTGGCGACCCAAGGCCCCATCGATTTCGTGGTCGTCCGCGAGAGCACCGAGGGGATCTTCGCCTCGCTCGGCGGCGGGATCGTCCTGGGCGACCAGCTCGCCACCGACACCCAGGTCATCACCCGAAAAGGGACCGAGCGAGTGGTCCGCGCGGCCTTCAACCTGGCCCGAAAGCGGCGGAAGCCGGATCCGCGGGTGACCTGCGTGGACAAGGCGAACATCCTCCGCTCGTTCGCCTTTTTCCGGAAGGTCTTTGACGAGGTCGCGGCCGAATTCCCCGACATCCGCGCCGACCACCTCTACGTCGACGCCGCCGCGATGGAGATGGTCCGCCGCCCCGAACGGTTCGACGTGATGGTGACCGAGAACCTCCTCGGAGACATCCTCTCCGACCTCGCCGCGGGGCTCGTGGGAGGGCTCGGCGTCGCCCCTTCCGCCGACCTCGGGGACCATCACGCGGTCTTCCAGCCCTGCCACGGAACCGCCCCGGACATCGCCGGAAAAGGCGTGGCCAACCCGGTCGCGACCTTGCTCTCGGGCGTCATGCTCCTCGATTACCTGGCCGACCGCAACGACGACCCCGCCCCCCGAGCCGCGGCGCGCAGACTCGAACAGGCGGTGGTCAATGCCCTGCGACTCGGCGACGGCCGCACCGTCGATCTCGGCGGTCGGGCGTCGACCCGCGAGGCCTGCCAGGCGGTTCTTGAACGACTGGGATGAGGTCATTCCGATGGTCCCTTTAATACCGGAATCCGGTGGCGCTCGCCGGGCATTTCACTGGGAGGATTGCAAAGTCCGTCCTTCTCCCCCCCGGGAGAAGGTGGCCGTAGGCCGGATGAGGGTCCCCGAGTCGTGGCGTGAATCAAAAGACCCCGGCTCTTGATGGATTCCGGGGTGGTGACCTGATAGACCGGCTCGGGTGCCACG
>JAYUFP010000167.1:0-20499 GCA_043738665.1 Isosphaeraceae bacterium | reverse complement strand
ACCAGCTTTATGCTTACGTCCAGAAGAACGTAAAAGATTGGGTCTGGAACGCCCGTGAGGCCGTGCAAGAACCGCTGCTTATCAAGGCGGGGTCGTCGACCGGGAGTGACGTATTCGTCGCCTCCGCCCGGGACGCGAAGGCCCCAGCCTTCGCGACGACGCCCGACCACGGCGGGCCCGAGCGGGCCTGGAAAAAATTCGGCGAACTCAACCGCCTCGTCCCGCACCCTTCGGCGTATTCGCCTTTGCGATGGCGGGACTACCGCGCGAACCTCGTTCGCTACGACGAGCTGACACGCGCCGGGTCGACACAGGCCGAGCGAATGGCGGAACGCCTTTCCTCGCTCGAACGCCGGATCAAGAGCGACCGCATGCTCGACCTCCCCGCGTCGTCGGAGAACACGCTGGCAATGAACGCCGTGGAAGGGGGCCGGGTCGACCCGGCCAGCCTCCCGGGATTCAACACGCTCTGGACCTCTGAGAGCGACGACGAACGTGCCAAGATCTGGAAAACACTGACGGATGCCCCCGCCGACACGGACCCCCGCGTCCCATCCTTGCGGATCCGTGTCGATGAATTCTTGCTCCTTCGCGCCTCGGAATCCCCCGTAGACAAACTCGCTGCCACGGTTTCCCGACTCAGACTGACTCGCGGCACCGATTTCCCCCAACCGGCCGAGGCGCACTTCGTTCGGATGGTCGGGAAGTATCTCGACACCTCGAAGCTTTCGGACCGCGACTGGGCTCTCGTCGGCAAGGCGATCAAGGTCCGGAAACAGGCTGAGCTTTCGGCCGTCGGCGCGTTCGGGATGACCGACACGAGCCATGCGTATAGCGAACAGGTGCAGGTCTGGGTCAAGCCCCTCGTCGAGAAGGCCGACGTACTGCGGCGTCAAGGCGAGGACCAGCTCTTCGCGACCGGCGACCAGGCGAGGGTGGAAGCGCGCCAGGCACTCGACCAGGCGGAAACGATTTACGGTCAGGCCGACTTGAAGGCCGCAAGGGTCCGCGAAGCCCTCGCCCTCCGCGACCGCCTACTCAGCGAACTCCCCGACTACGCCCGGTGGGTCTCGCACCGGAGAGCGGGCGCGAAACCCGACGCGGGGGAACTCACCACCAAGATCGAGTCGCTGTCGGCGCGAACGCACGACTTGATCGCGCAACTAGAAGCCATCGGCGACGAGTCGAAGCTGAGCCCGCTCTTCCAGACGCTCTCCACGGATTTCACCGTGTTGACCCGGCTCTTCGGCGACCAGCGGGCCGACATCGACTTGCAGCGGACCGGCGAGGACTGGGACGTCGCCAACGCCGCAGTCAAAGTCGCCTTCGCCGACTCGGACGACCTTTCGCTCCGCCGAACCATCTGGCAACGCCTCGACAATATCCGCGAAAAAGACCAGGAGCTCGCCACGCGTGGCAACCTCGAAGGCTCAAAGAAAGGCGCAGCCGACCCGGTCGACCGCGTGAGGAAGCAGTCTCTGTTCGAGGGCCGAATGGCCCTGGCCACGCTCGGGAAGGACTGGTTCGACGCCACCAAGTTTCAGGCTCAAGGGAACGCCGCCGCTCTCAGCAAGCAACTCGCCGACGCGGCCGGTCCCGACGAGTCGTCGTGGCGGAAAGCCGTCGCGGCGGCCGGCGACTGGATCGGTCTTCGATGGCAAGGGCTACGCCCCGAGATCAATGCCCTGGTGACGGCGGTCGACAAGGATCCGGGCGCTGCGTCCCGGAGCGGACTCATCGAGGCCGACCGTTGGAGCCGGCTGGCGGCTGCCGCCCCTGCCCCTTCGGCCGACTCGGTCGTTGAACCGGCGACCCGGCTACGGAAGTCGCTGACCCACGACCTTCTGGTAGGCAGCGCCCGCCGCGCCTGGTTCGATCACTGGTACGACGAAGACCCGGCGGAACGTCCCTATTACCAACTGATCGGCGTCCGCTACCTCGATGACGCCGAGTCCCTCCTGCCCGGAAGCCGCGACGTCGCCGCGATGCGGACTCAGCTCAAGGCCCCCGCCGCCCTGGCGTTCGACGAGCCCGCGGCCCAGGTGGTCACGAGTGAAATCAAGCCGGCGATCCGGTACAACCTCGTCGAGAACGGCGAGGTGCCCTCGGGCATCCCGGTCGTTCGCGCCCGGAAGGATCCGAAATTTGACGTCGATGGCGATGGAGGATCGTTCCGGGCTATCTCACGCCACAGCGGCGATCAGCCCGCCCAGCCTGCCGACTTCTCATTCTCCAGCCCGCTCGTCCGGCAAGCGGAGAGCGACCCGACCCGCGACAAGCCCTCGCGGGAACAGGCGGAATTTGTGGTCGAAGGGTTCCTCCGCGGCCAGACGTTTGAACGCAAGACGCCCGTCATGATCGACCCGGTGGCGGAGATCGTCGCGATCAACGCCGGTCCCCCGTCCCCGCCGCAGGCGAGCCTCGCCGTGCGGGCCGACCCCTCCGTGATCGATCGGTTTGGCGAAGGCAACGGCTCGATCGCGTTCGTCCTCGATTGCTCCGGAAGCATGGTAAACCCGTCCAAGACGAAGTTTGAGGAAGCCAAGCAAGCCTTGAAGGCCGCGCTCCGTACGGTTCCCAGAGGGACTCGGCTTAGCATCATCACCTTCGGCCAAGCCGGCGATGGGTTCGTTCGGGAGTTCCCGAGAGGTTCCGACAACCTCGACCGCGACAAGCCTGAACGGACGATCAAGAGTCTTCGGAAGCCGTCTCCCTGGAACTCCGAACAGCTCGAAGACTTGAACCGCCAGCTCGACGCCCTCCAGCCGTTCCACGGCACCCCTTTGGTCCAGGCGATGTGGAGCGCCAAGCTCGACCTCGACGACGCCAAAGGGTTTAAGACCATGGTCGTCCTGACCGACGGCAAGGACACCCGGTTCACCGCCGACACCGACTTCAACCCCAAGGGCCTCGACATCCCCACGTTCATCAGGACTTATTTCAATAAGTCGGACGTGATGATCAACATGGTCGGCTTCAAGGTCGTCGAGGAAGAGCTGGCCGACGCCCGCCGGCAATTCGCATCCGCGATCGAACACCTCGACCCGCCCGGCAAGTTCTTCACCGTGCAGGACGTCGGCAAGCTCGTGTCGACCCTGCAAAGCGCGATGCGGCAGACCCTCGTTTCCCGTCTCGTCAAAGGGGACGACGGCGCGGACGTGGGTTCGCTCGACGTCACCTCTCCCGGAGAGGCCGACCGCTGGTGGACCAAGGGGCTGGCCCCCGGAGCCTACACCCTCAAGGTGGCCGCGGGACGGACCTACTCGCGGAGGGTGAACCTCGAAACCGGCGACCGCCTGATCGTGAAGCTCATCGCCGGCCCCGACGGCGGGATCGGCTTCGAGCGCGCCGTCTACGGCGATGACGCCAGGAGCCGCAAGGAGCCGGTGGCCGAATCGGCCGGGTGGCAGTTCGCCGTGCTCGCGAACCGGGTGCCGGTAGGGACGTCACGGCTCGAACTGATGATCGCCCTGGAGCCCCGTGCCGGCGACGCGCCGCCGAACACGTTGGAACCGATCCCCGGCCTCGGTCCGATCAGACAGGTCAAGCCCGCGGTGACCTGGTTCGCGGTCGAACCGACCGAGGGTCGCGGAGCGTACCAGGTCCGCTGGCACGAGCGTTCCATGTTCCCCGCGCCGGTCTGGCAAGTCGACGTCCCGCGATGGCTGACCGACCCGGCCGGAGTCGGCCCCGATCGTCCCGTCTTGAAGGCCTGGTGGCTCCCCGGTAACGAGATCTCAGCCGCCGCGAGCCTCAAATTCGACGCGCCGTTCGCGGTGGCGTCGTCCACGGTCGAAGCCGTCGACGGCTCGACGGTCGTCGTCGAAAACATCGCGGTCGAGGACCATCTCGTGGAGACCCGCCCCGGCGCGGCCCCCGAAACGGCGACCTGTCTCGTGGTGCGGCTGGCGTATCCCGAAGGCAAGCCGTTCCTCGTCGACCCGTCGCGGCTTGCGGGGCTCAAGGCCGAGCGTCATGAGCACCGGCTGTACACGACCTCCAGGAAGTACACCGGGCTGTTCTGGCCGGTGAGTCGCTCCCAGGTCGAGACGAATTTGCGAGGGCTCGGCCTGGTCGCCCTCGACCCGCTCCGCCGTCAGGCCGAGGGGAAAAAGCAGTATGTTGAACTGAAGCTGAACCGGCCCAGGACCGAAGACAGGTTCCCCGAAGCCCCTGCCGCGGTGGTCGGTCCGTGAAACGGAAGGCCGATGTCCGATGGTCAATGACCGATGACCAAGCGAATTGTCGGTAGGTCATCCGTCATCGATCATCCGTGATCGGTCATCCGCAATTGGTCATCATCGGCCATCGATCATTGGCCATCGGTCATTGGCCATTCGCGATCCATAAGTCCCAAGGACCGGACAAAGGGAGTTCCATCATGGCGGGCGACGCGACCGAGGATGTGGGCCGTTGGCGACAGCAGCCGACGCCCGAGACCGGGCCAACCAATACGCGGACGCGGAAGTGGTCCTCAGCCGCGTTGCTGACCTTGTTCTTGGTCGCGCTGGCCGCCGCGATGATCTATCTGTTGCTTTCGCTCTTCTTTTTGACGGGTCCCAAGCCATATTTCGTCCCGCTCTGGAACGCCCGGTATCAAAAGCTTGCTCCGATCGCCGGGATGGACGCCGACCGCAAGGCCATGGAAGCGGGCAAATACTTCTCGGAGGTCGCGCCGCGAGGGTTTGAAGACCTCACGCTCGAAGAGATCCGTAGCCAGCTCGAAGCCCTCGGCGCTCGCCCGAAAACCGACTCGGTCGTGGTCTACGTCGCCTCCTACGCGACGATCGACCCTTCGGGATCGGTCCGACTCCTCGCCAAGGATTCCGACGTCTCCGACCCGAACACCGGACTGCCCCTTGCCGACCTTCTCGCGGCGATGAAACGGTGTCCCGCGGGCAGGAAGCTGCTCGTCCTCGACGTCAACCGATCCGACCCGAACCCCTCGGAACTCGGGGCGCTTTCGACGTCGGACGGCGTGGCCGACCTGATCCTCGAAGCCGTCTCCGCCGGCAACGACAACAACCTGCTCGTCCTCTCGGCGAGTTCCCCCGGTCAGCCGTCACTCGGGTCCGGCCGGTCGCTGTTCAACCGGCTCTTCTGCCAGGCGCTCGACGACCCCTTGGCCGATCTCGACGGCAATAACCAGCTCAGCGTCGTCGAACTGGCCGACTACCTCGGAAAAAACGCCGACCGCTGGGCCCAGCATCATCGTGGCACGCATCAACAAGCGTTCCTGGCGGGAGAGGGTTCCGACTTCCCCCTGATCGCCACCAACCGCACGCGGCCCACGCCCAAAGCGGACCCCGCACCCACACCCGCCGCGACCGCCAAGACCGAAGCTCCCGCCGAACCGGGCAAGGCCCAAGCCCCCGATGCCAAGGCCGCGCCTGTCGCCGCAACCGACCCCATGGCCTATCCGCAGTGGCTCGCCGACGGTTGGGAGAGGCGAGCGAAATGGTGGAAGGAGAACACGGTCGCCGACGCGCCCCGCGTCGCCAGGGCCCTCGACGCCATCCTCGTCCAGGCCGAGCGCGACTGGCGGTCGGGGACCGATCCCCAACGCGTCTCGTCCGACTTCGCCCGTGCCCTCGCATCGATCGAGGCCGAGCGGACAAAAGCCACCGACATCCCCCGTCCGCCGGTCCGCTCCGTGGGACAGGCCCGCGCGTTCGGCAAGAAGTCCGACCCGGCACTCGTCGCCCCGCTCAAGGAACTCTTGAGGAAGCGCCGCGACACCGACCAGACGGCCAAGCCCGAAGACCTCGCGGCGGCGGCAAAGAAGGCTCCCGCGGAGTTCGTGGCCTTGCTCAAAGGGAAAACCAGCCTGGATCTGGCGTTCGCAATCATCGGGGCTTCGGCCGACGAACGGTTCAGCCCGGAAGTTGTGACCGTGCTCGACTCGGTCGTGGACGATGCCATGAAGGCCGACCCGACCCTCCAGCGCGACCTGATCGAACTCCGCTTCCTCCACCAGCTCGCCGGCCGCGCCACCGTCTCAAAGTCCTCGCCGGGAGGCGGAGACTGGTCCGAGTCCACCGTGAAAACGGCGTGGGACATGGTGACCGCCGCCGAGGAAGCGTCGAGCCGGTTCGACTCCTTGCCCTGGGTGCGACGCCCCCTCGACCGCGCGGACAGGCTCCGCCACGAGGTGACCGTGCTGCTTCTCCCCGCTGCGGCAGGAATGGCGAACTGGACCCAGATCGGCAAGGCCTGCGACGAAACGCGCGGCGCTTATGAATTCATCACGAGCTTCCAGAACCGGATGCACCAGGCGAGGGCGAGTCTCGCTAAGGCCAGGGCCGTCCTGCCGGCTTACCTCTCCTACATCGAAGCTTCGGGGGCGGGCGAGGCGGATGCCCTCTGGCATGACCTGGCCGACGCCGCCGCGAAGCTCACCCCGATGGTCACCCTGGTCATGGCCCCGCCGGAAGGCCGGGCCGACGACCCCGCGTTGGAGCGGCTTCACAACGACCTGGCCGAGGCCACCCGACGCCTCGACCGATTGACGGATGAACTTCTGAGCCCGTTCGGTCACGACGCAATCACGGAAATCACCGAGCTCTGCCGCGCCGATAAACCCGACCCGAAACTCGGCCCCTCGATCGACGCCGTGCTCTCGACCCCGTTCTCCGAGACGAACGACCGTAAAGCACTGATCGCGGTCGCCCGCGTCCTCGAAAAACGCCTCGCCGAACTTCCCTCGAACGAGCCCGTCGCCGAGTCCGACGGCGCCACCGACGCCGACCGCGACGCCGCCGTGAAGCGGATCGCGACCCGCCGCGCCCGGATTGCCGCCGAGCTGCTCGCGCTGGCCGGGGAAAAGTCGCAAGCCCCGGATCTGGCGGGCTCCGACCTGACCGTCGGCAAGACGTGGGGCATGCTGTCCTCGGTCCTGAACGAGGTCCGGAACAAACTGGTGGCCATGTCCTCCCCGGCAGTCGCGGGCGACGACCGCGCCGGGGCAGTCGCCCCGTTCTCGTCGATCGACTGGCACACCAGCCCGACGCGACGCCTGCGTGAAAGCAATGCGCGGGCGGCCTGGAACCGCCTGGGCGCGCGTTACCTTGACGACCGGCGGGACCTCGGCGGGTTCGACCAATTCTCCGAGAAAGCCGGGCTGGAATGCCTCCAGGTCGGCCTCGGATCTCCGCCCGACGGCACGTTGGAGATCGCCGCCGATCCTTCGGCGGAAGGCGTCACCCTTTCGCCCGATCGGGGCGAAGCCACGGTGCCGGCGAAGCTGACCTGGCGCGGCCAGGGTGCGAAGTCACAAGCGCTGATGCTCTCGGTCGTCGCGCCCGAAGACCCGCGGTTCCGCGTCACGCTTTCGACAGGCCCGGAGGTCAAGCTCGCCCCCGAAACGCCACTGACCGTGACCGCCAACGTCACCTGGAAGGACGACTCCGTCGCGGCCTCGGCGCGTCCGCCGGCCGGGTTCCTCCTGAGGGCGACACGGGCCGAAGGCGGCGTCGATCACCTCATCGTCCCGGTCTCGATCGTCGCCACATCCGAGCAGTTCCGGATCGTCCTGAGCGACAGCGCCAAGGAAGTGAATTCGCAGCCGTTTGACCTCCGGCTCCGCCCGCTCGCCGGGCGACAATCCTTCTATGCTCATGTGAAAAATCCGACCGCCCTACCCCGCAACGTGCTCTTGCGGGTGGTCGCGGGTTCGGCCGACGCACCGGGCGGGGAAACGGTCGTAGGCGAAGCGAAATTCACCGCCGCCCCCAACTCCACCACCGTCGCGCCTGCGTTCGTCGTCCCGGGGGCCAAGCCGACCGACCCGCCGCTCAAGCCGACTGACGCGCTGGCAACGGCACCCGCGGGCCTGCGTCTTCGGCTCGTCGATGAGGCGACGAGCAAGGTTCTCGATCAACATAGGTTGCGTCCTTCGATCGCCTCCCCTCTGGAATACCTGAAAGTGGGCCGGGCTGAGTTCCGGCCTACGAAGCCCGGCGAGCCGAACCGGCTGAGCGTCGTGCTCCGTGCCCAGCCCTCACTCACCGGCGCCCCCTGCCCCGTGGAGCTCGTCGTCGCCAAGGACGCTGAGCTTTTCCCGGCCTTGATCGCCCCTCCCAAGGGCAAGCTTTCCGGTGTGCTCGAACCTTCCGGCGACCTCACGGTTTACGCCGAACAGCTCAAGCTTGACCCCTCCGCGCCCCGCGACGGGGTCTTCCATCTCGACCTCGACGGCCAGAAGCGGGCCCTCTCATTCAAGGCGAAATTCCCAATCCAAGGCGGCCCGCACGAGGCGGCGATCGAGACGACACCGCGGGTCCGGTTCATGGCCTTCCCTGAAGTGAAGGCCGACCAGCAGGCGCGGTTGAATGTGAAATTCGAGGTCGACAACGCCCCCTCCGACGCCAAGGTCGAGTTCCGTCTCGGCCGGGGTGATTCCGACGACATCACCCCCTGGCTCGCCCCCGCCAAGGACCGCCGCGTGGGCTTCGACCCCCGCGGGGAGAAAGGCGCCTTGCTGTTCGAGGCGGGGATCGCCGACTGGTCGAAATCCTTTCTCACGGCCGGAATTCGCGGCGAACGCAGGCTCCAGGCCAGGCTTCTCGATTCCGACGGCCGCACGGTGCTCGCCACATCCAGCAAGGACATGACGCTCGACGACCTGACCCCTCGCGAGATCGCCTTCGGACCCATGCCGCCGCAGGTGGCCCGGGGCACAGTCTCGATCCCGGTCTCCGCGACGGCCTCCGTGCCCGCCTCGTCGGTCAAGGAGATGACGTTTTTCGTCGGCAAGCCCGTTGACTTCGACAAAGCCCTCGCTGCAGGCGCGACGGTTAGAGGCAAGGCCACTTCCGGTGACGCTTCGACGTGGGCCGCGGATTTGCCGATCCCCGCCGCGGGTGCGAGCCCCCTGGTCGTCTCGGTGCGGGTTCTGAGCGGAGTCGACCTCGTCGGATTCGCGAGCCAGGAGATCGAACTCGCCGAGGCCAAGCCCTCGTCGGCCGACGATAAGACCAAGAAAGAGGCCGAGGCTTCCCGCCCCGGCGGCATCGAAGGGAAAATCGTCCAGGGGGGCCTCGCCCAGCCGAATTTGGTCGTCACCCTGATCGACCTTCAACCCAAGTCGACCACCGACGCCAAGGCCGGCGAAACCAAGACGGGCAAAGGCGGCACGTTCACGTTCAAAGACGTGAAGCCCGGCAAATACCGGCTCTCCGCCGCGAACCAGGCGTCATTGACCAAGGCGGCCAAGGACGTGACGGTCGAGCCGGCAAAGACCGCGAAGGCGGATCTGGACCTGTTTCGATGAGCGACGGTCAATGTTCAATGGCCGATGACCGATGCTCAATGACCGAGGGCCGAGGGCCGAGAATCTACGTTCGATGACGGCTGAACTCGGTCCCATGCTCCGCAATGGAACAAGTAAGCACACGTCATCGATCGGGCAGGTGTCATCGGGCATCGGGCATTTCGACGGCGGGCATCGGCCATGTGTCATCGGGCATTCCGATGGCGGTCAGCGCTCGGAGGACGAGCCCCAAATCGTCCACCCCACGTAGCCGACGATCCCGAGGGTCGCCGCGGTGAGGTAGAGAATCAAGGCGATCCTCAGGGTTCGCATCCTGCGGAGGCGGCGTGCGTCGTCCTGGAGGACTTCGGCGGTCCAGGTCACGTTGTCCTGGTCGCGGACCATCCTTGAAAACACTCCCGAAGCGAACGCCTGGCCCGCGGCCTGGTCACGCCCCGCGGCCGCGAAGTAGCAGCCCCCGAACATCACGGGCTCGGCCGGCAAGTTCGGCAGCCCGCCGCGAACGAGCTTGGCGAGCGCCTGGCCACGCTTGCGGACCTCACTGAGGAACCGGAACATCCTCGCGTTTGCCTCCATCGACATCGCAAGGTCTTCGCCGCCCGGCGTCTCGACCTGGAAGCGAGACAGGACCATCGTCGGGAAAAGGCCCCGCCCGACCCACTCGACGGCGTCCTCCACCCGGCCGGGGACCGATTCCGGCGCGAGTTCGGGGACCAGGGGGAACCGTTGACCGATCCGGCTCCCGCGCTGGTTGGCCGGCAGACGCTCGATCAGCTCAGCGAAACCGGGAAGGGTTTCGAGCTTGTTCATCAGGTAAAGGACCGGGCAACGGAGCCGGAAGGTCGTGAACGCCGTGGCCAGGTCGGTCGAGCACGCGCGGGCGAGTTCATCACCCTGTCCGCGACCATCGACGCACGTCACCGGCAGGACGATCATGATCCCGTTAATCGGGCAGAACCCTTTGCGGTCGCGGGCGATTAGACGGCACAGGCGGCGAAGTCTGGCCTGGACGGGCTCAAGTTCCACGGCCGTCTTGCGGGCGACCCGCGCCGACGCCTGTCCTTGATGTTTCTTCATTTGGGCGACGAAATCCTCGATCCGCAGGGTGCCGCCAGCCTGCCCGACGCCCATCGTCTTGAACTGGTCGGGCTCTTCGGCGGCTTCGGGCTCGGGGCTCGACGAAAAATCGAGGTCGGCCCCGGCCATGACACCCGACCCCGCGCCGGGATCGAGTCTGCCGAGCAACGAGGTTCCGGGGCACGTGACCCAGACCCCCTCGTGGTTGGCCGTGACGTGCAAGGGCTGGCTCTGCCCTCTCGGGATCTCGCGCACCAAGGGCTTGAGCCCCGCGGCCTGAAACAGGGTCTCCTCCGAGCCGATGGTCCAGCCCAGCACGAGGAAAAGCGGCGTCTGGTCGAGCTTGATGCCCGCCTTGTCGAGCGCCGCGGTCGCTTCGGCCCAGGCGCGGTCGATGTCGGGGAATTCCGAGGTCGGCGGCTCGATCTCGAGGTTGAGAATCTGCCATAGCCACCAGCCGAACCAGAGCATCCCGTAAAGGCAGACGGCCAGCGCCGGGAGGAACAAGACGTTCCAGGGCGGCGGGACCTTGATGACGTTCAACAGCCCGATCCAGGTCGAGCGGTTCGTCATCCAGAGCATGAGTAGGATGAACGAGCCGACCGTCCCCCGCATCGCCCACCGCGACGTCGCACCGGATGCGTCCCAGGCCGTTCGGCCCCCGGAGACCATCGGGAACATCAGGACGAACACCGCCTTGACGGCGTTTCCGATTCCGGCAAAAAACTTAAGCATTCGGTCTCAGGAGGATAAAGATAAGAGAACGATGATCACAAGCAGAAATGTGGCCGCCACCGACAAACCGCCAAAAATTCCGACGACGCGACGCAACGCCTCACGCCCAGCCAGTGGTTTGACGTTTGTCTTCACCCCCCGGTCGGCGGGAGACTCCCAGGCCTCGGCCCGCGTCACCTGGGGACGGAGGTCATCGACATACTCTTTCACTTTCGCCGGGTTTTCCAGATATTTCCCGCGGAAACCCAGGACCACACACAGAAAAACCACCTCGACGGCGTCCAGTCCCGGCGGGCTCGGAGTCCTCGGCGCACTCGGGCGGCGGAGGACGATGTCGGCCTGGTCCCAGAACTTCCAGGCACGGTCGTTGGAGCCGTACTGTGAGACCTCGAGCTTCCGGTCGTTCCAGAGGCTTCCCCAGCTCGTGTGGACGATGAACAGCTCGTCGAGGAAGCAGGTCAACGCATACCGCGAGCCGAGGAAGACCGAGCCGTCGCCCCCGTAATCGGGCATCCGACGCGCCTCGATCTCGGTGCGCAGTCGGGTCAGCAGCTCGCGCTGCTCGGTCTCGAGGTCGGGGGTGGGCGCGGCACCCCGGTCCAGACGGTCCTTGAGGTCAAGGGCGTAGTCGAGTACCGAGTAGACGGCTTTGCTTAACTCGGGAGTCATGGGCGGTTGGGGGTCCGTTGGGGGGGTCAGTCGGTCGATCGGAAGAGTGGGGGCGTAATGACCGAAGTGTCGCTCACGCTCATCGCGCCGCCGCCGCGCCGCCCGTCGGCAGCACGAACAAGGTAAAACGGAAAGGCATCTCGGACGTCAACCGCAATGTCACCACTTCTTGCCTGTCGATCGAACCGACGATCAGCTTCTCGTTGAACCGGATGGCGAGCGAAAGCGACTTCTCGGCGAACTGCCAGTCGGCCTTTTGCTGTTCGCGGTTGATCTGAAAATAGGTCAAACCCTGAGGCCTTGGCAACGCCTGAGGCAAAAGAGACGCCGGGACGTGGGCGAAACGGAGACCCACGTCGCCCATCCGGTAGATCGTTTCGACCCTTTCGGAGCTTCCGACCTTCATGTCGAGCTGCCGCATGAGGTCAACGCACGCTTCGGGCTCCATCGGCGATTGCACGCCGATGTACATCTCGGCCGACTGATCGAGCCACGGCCGCTCCAGCGAAACCTGCATCCGCAACCCGTGGCCCTGGAACGGTCGCTCCTGGTAATCCGGTTCGGGGACGATCGAGAGCAGGTCGTCGAGGTAATTCTTGAGCTGGTGGAAACAGCCGCCCAGGTCGTCGTGGTTGTAACGGGGGATCGCCGGAGGGCGGCGGCTCAGGTTGAAGATCGAAAGCTGTCCCACAGCGCGAGACAGCTCGATATACGCCGTGAGCGGGTGAATCCCCTCAATGAACGCCAGGTTCGAGAGGGTCGCGTACGTCTCGTTCAGGACGCGGAGCTGGGCGAAGATCTGGACGTCTCCGGGTGCCATGCTGTCGGGGCTGAGCCCTCGTGAGACGGCCTGGCTCGCGAGCTTTTCGAGCTTGCGGCCGACCCGGTCGTACACACTCTGAAGAATCCCGACCGCAAGTTCTCGCCAGGAATCGCAGTAAAGCACGGGGGGAATGTACGTCACGTCGAGCTGCGGCGTGGCCTCGGCCCGCTCCGACTTCTCGATCCTCGCAATGGGTAAAGTTTCGTACCCCGCCAGGTTCTGGGTCGAAAGCAGGAGCGTAAAATTCAGACGTCGAAGCGCCAGGAGTTGAGGGTTGACCCCGAGGTTCTCATCTTCCATCGGCTGGTTGACGAGATAGTATCGAATCCCTTCTGCGGGACCGCTTTCCGACACGTTGGGGTGAGCCGACTTGAGCACCGGCATGGCCAGATAGACCGTGACCTTGCGGTTCCTCTCCAACGCGGGCTTGAGGTCGATCTCTGGGAGCGGTCCGTCCTCGGGGATTTCCACGAGCGTGCCGTCGCGCATCCGGGCGCGGAGCGCGGTGACGGCGAAACGGAAATTGCTAAGCGCATCGGTGTTCAACTGGACCGAGCGAAAGCCCCAGTTGTGGTGGAGGCTCCACTTCGCGTCGAGGACGTGCCGACGGATCTGGTTGCGGTGCTCGGTCAGGAAGTGATGCTGCCTGAGGAACATCCCTTCATGCCAGTGGACCTCGCCGTTCGCCATGTGTTAGCCGCTTTCCAGGTCGGGAAGGCGAGGGTGAAGGGGGCGTCGCGAGCCCCGATCGCCCGACGCGTCGAGCCTCGTTTGTCGGAACCGGACCCTCGGGCGACAACATGAGAGCCTATCTTAGCAACTTCCCGAGCCCGGAACGACGATTCCGCGTGAAAGTTTTTTAGAACGGATCTCGCCCGGCGGCAGAGTCCACGCGACCGAAAGACGCGACCCCGGATCCCCCACCACAAACGCCTTGGAAACGGCCCCGCGGCTGGTATGATCGCGTGGCTTGCGAGTCATAAGGCAAAGGAGGGCTCACCGATGCGGCTTCGATCCATTCCGACACTCTCCGCGGCACTCACGTCACTCATCGTGATGGCCGGTTCGCTCGCGGCAGCCGCCGACGATCGCCGCGCGCTCTCACAGACGAACGTCGGGGAGGATGCGTTTGGCTTCGTTCGGGAAAAACAGAAAACGCCGATCCTGGTCTTCCACTTCCCACGCGATGGTCGACCGTACACTCATCCGATCGTCGCCCCCGACGGCAAAGGCACCGTGACGGAATTCAGCCCGGGCCACCACCCGCACCAGACCGGGCTCTATGTGGGATTCCTTAAAGTCAACGGGCGAGACTACTTCCACAATCGCGGAGCCGACTCTTACCGCCGCGTCGAGTTCAAACGCCCGACGATCGAAGGCCGCAAGGCCAAGTGGTCCGTCGTGTACGACTGGCTCGCGGCCGACGGCTCATCGGCACTCGAAGAAACCCAACGCTGGACATTTGAGGACTTCGGCGACCATTACACGCTCGACCTGGACTGGATCGGTCGCCCCTCCCAGGACGTGATCTTCAGCCGGCACGAGTACGGCGGCCTCTTCCTGCGCATGCCCTGGACGGCCAAGACCGGCGGCGACGCGGTGAACAGCGAAGGCGAGTCGAACCGCCAGGCCGAAGGACAAAAGGCGCGCTGGGTTGACGTCGGCGTACCGCTAGCCGGGCGGAAGGACCGCGTTCACGTCGCGATCTTCGACCACCCCGCCAACCCAAATCACCCTGCGACATGGCGGGTCGACGACCAGCTCGGGGTCGGCCCCGCACTCAGCCGTCCGGGAGACTGGTCGATTCCGGCGGGCCGGAACATGCGACTCCGCTACCGGCTCTCGTTCACGACCGGCGAGCTGGACAAGGCGCGGGTCGAATCCGAGTGGAAGGCATATACCGCGGGAAAATAGTCCTCCTTTTGGAGTGCGTGCGGCTTGCGCCGCTTTACAGCACTTAACAGGCGGATTCCACACGGGGCCGAAACGAGGGTGCCATGGGGTTCGGTACTCCGAACCCGTGCGCGTCGGTCGGGACTGGGGCGCACGGGTTCGGAGTACCGAAGCGCGTCGCACCCGGACCCCTCAAGTGTGCGCAATTCTTCCAAAACCGCTGTCGGACGTGCGAACGTCACCGCCTGATCGCGATCGCCGGCCTGATTCGGGGCAAGCCCCCGCGAAGCGAAAGCGGCGGCAAGCCGCACGCACTCCAAAGTATCCCTCGATTTCGGCTGGGATTGCCCGCCTTCGGTTTGCGGCTACAATCTTCGAGGTGTCCGGGTGAACGGCGACGGTCCACGGAAGGACGGTTCATGCGAGGGCGAGCGTTTCGGAGACGGATACTTTTTGCCGTCGCGGCTTTGCTGCTCGTGCCGGCCTCTTTCGTGGGATGGGGGCAGTACACCCACAATTTCGGGACGGTTCGGCAGGGTGAAGTCTACCGATCGGGCCAGATGCCGGCCGAAGCATTGACCGACACCATCGTTGCGAACCGCGTGAAAACCGTCCTCAATCTCCGCGGTGACAACCCCGATCAGTCCTGGTACCGCGCCGAGCGGCAGGCCGTCCTCGATTCGGGGATCACGCTCGTGGACGTTCCCATGTCGTCCTCGGAATGGATGTCGCGTGCCCAGCTTCGCGCGGTGGTCAACGTCCTCGACACCTACGAGCGGCCGATCCTCGTCCATTGTCAGTTCGGGACCGATCGGACGGGGCTCGTCTCAACGATCGCCGAGCTCTTGCGGCCCGGCACGACCGTTGACGACTCCCGCCGACAGCTCTCGGTCCGATACCTGTACGTCCGCGCCGGAGCCCGAAAGGTGATGGCTGAGCACGTCGATGCGTACGAATCCTGGCTCAACGGACAGCACCTGAAACACGCGCCCGAAGCCTTCCGGCGCTGGGTTGTCGAGGGTTACGTCCCAAAGAAGCCAAGCCGCGAGTTCTGGCCGTACGACCCGAAACCGGCATTCGTCGTGACGCGTCCCAAAGAGAAAACGGCGATCCGCTGAGAGGATCGATCGCGTCGGCCCGTCTTCCGCGTTCCCGACAGGATTCCGAGCCCATGATCGACAGCGACGAGACGACGATCCGAGTCCGCTACGCCGAGACCGACCGGATGGGACTGCTCCACCACGCGAATTACATCGTCTACTTCGAAGCCGCAAGAACCGAGATGCTCCGAAATCGCGGCTTTTCATACCGCGACATCGAAGATTCCGGCCATTTCCTCGTGATCGTCGACATTGGCTGCAAGTTCAAGCGGCCTGCCTATTACGACGATCTGCTCACGATCAAGACGTTCGTCGAAAGAGTGACGCATGTGAAACTCATGCACCGTTACGAGGTCCGCCGCGACGGCCTCTTACTCGCGGAGGGGCATTCCACCCTCGCCTGCGTCGACAAGGAAGGCCGCCCGCAAGCGTTGCCTCCCTCGCTGGCGACGAAAGACGACCCGAGATCCGAAGGGTGATCGGCGAGTCCTATGGGGTTTGTTGTCATTCCGGGTCGCGGAGATCCATCGGTGTCACCGGACGTTCGCCGGGGGCGCGGATCGTGAGGATGACGACAGTTCGGCGCGGGCGGTCAAGACGACCCGGTAGATCATTGTGGCATGGGCAGATTGTGCTTCCGGCAAAGGTCACGCAAGACGTCTTCGGCGGGCCTGGTTCTGCCGGCGTCAAGGTCAGCGAAGCCCTGGCGGATCGCCTCTAGAGTCTCTGCCTCTTCCTCGGGCGACTGATTTTCGATAAGCCACAAGTCCAGACAGTCCTGAGGCGACAGCGGATCATCACCGCCTTCGGCAAGCTTGAGGCTCACGAATTCATGGAACGCCCGCAGGTCGTCAATTGCGGTGGCCATCGCTCTTCCTCTTGACACCTGATTCCCCAGCCACGTCCGTTCGGGGGGAAACCCACCGTGCGTGCGTCCCCCCCCAAGCTTAGCCTAGCAGATCACGTCGAGGATGCCCACCAGACCTCGAGGATGGGTCGCGAAGACACACCGATCGGGATGAAATGATGGTGCGTCTTCGCAACGCGCCCGACCGGGCTAAGCTTTAATGTCAGGCGACGGAGGATATATGACGCTCGTAGACGTGGACGCGCTCGTTCGCGAGGACATGCGGGCGCTCCACGATACCCGCGTGGTGGCTCACGTCTCGTCCCTGCTGGTCACGCCTCCCCGGCAGGTTCTGCTCATGTGGCCCTACGGTGCCTTCGGGGAGGAAGTGTTCGAGGGCTTCCTCGTGCTCGATCACCCGCGGTCGGGCACGGGCATCGCGTACTGCCGGCAGGGCTTCGGCCCCGAGTTCCCGTGGGGAATAATCGCCACCGATCGCGAGCCGCTATGGACGGGAATGTCGGACGGCTGGTACACCCGGTTTCTCAATGCGTACTTCGAGTCGATGGTCTCGATCGATCTGGACATCTGGCGGGTCAAGGAGCAAAAGCCGGAGCAGACCGCCAACTGGGTGTCCGAGGAACTGCCGTGGGATGAGGCTTGGAAGCGGGTGTATGCGTTGCGAGAGTCCGCGACGGATCGTCGCTACGACTGTGATCACGCGGTTACGTATTAGCAGTCCCGAAGGTGCGTCGCGAAGACGCACCGATCACGCTGAGAGATGGTGCGTCTTCGCGACGTACCCTTCCGGGCTTGCTGCCCGGATCAGGGCGGGTTAGGGTGGACGTATGGAGTTTGAGTGGGATCCCGAGAAGGCCGTCCGCAACCTCGCCAAGCACGGCGTCGCGTTCGCAGAGGCGGCAACTGTTTTCGGCGACCCGTTCGCCGTGACGTACTCCGACCCCGATCACCCTCATCAGGAGGACCGCTTCCTGACGTTCGGCCTCTCTGCCGAGGGGCACCTGCTCATCGTTTCGCACACGGATCGCGAATCCCGCACCCGCATCATCAGCGCCCGACGGGCGACCCGAAAGGAGAGGAGAATTTATGAACAAGGCTGAAGACGAGGCGGACGACGACCTCCGCTCCGAGTACGACGCCTCCGTTTTGACCGGGGGCGTCCGCGGCAAGTATCTCGAGCGTTTCCGGGCCGGCACGAACCTGGCGCTACTGGCGCCCGAGGTCCGGGCGGCGTTCCCGACCGACGAGGCGGTCAACCGAGCGCTGCGGTCGCTGATGCAAGCCCAGAGCGCCTAACCTCACGTTGCGGCGGACGCCGCCCGCCGGAGTTGTTCGGGGCTCCGACAGACGGTAAAATCGGGACAGGTAAGGGTCGAATGCCCAAACGGTGAAACGCCGTCGGAGTTCCCTATGTCCACCGCGTCACCGACAGCGGCCACGCTCGACGACCTCTACCGCGTGGGGGGCAAGGCGGAGCTGATCGCCGGAAGGATCGTTCCCCTCATGCCTACGGGCTTCCGCCCCGGCCAAGTCGGGGGCCGGATCTATCGTAGTCTCGACGATCATGCCGTGAGGATCGGTCGCGGCGTCGCCCTACCCGACAATGTCGGCTTCGTCGTACCGGAACTCTCTTCGGGGCGACAATCGTTCTCGCCGGATGCATCTTTCTTCCTCGGCCCCCTCCCTCCGAACGAAATGGATTTCATCGCGGGGCCGCCGACTTTCGCCGTCGAGGTGAGGAGCAAGGGAGACTACGGCGATGCGGCCGAGGCCGAGATGGCCGCCAAGCGAGCCGACTACTTCGAGTCCGGAACTCCAGTCGTTTGGGATGTCGACCCCAAGGCCGAGTTGATCCGGATCTACCGGCCCGCCGCACCGGATCGGCCGACGGTGGTCAGTCGAGGTCATGTCGCCGATGCCGAGCCTGCGGTTCCGGGATGGTGCCTGGACGTCAACCAGATCTTCGCCTAACCTCGCGTCGCAGCGGACCCGGCCCGCCGTGACGGCTTCCGGTATCATCAAGGGTGTTGTTCGGAGGGCCGAGCCGCTGAGCTTTGGCAATTGGCAGCATGGACTTGATTGCCGGGGTCCGCTGCTTCGGCGTACACTCCATTCGCGGCGCGCCGGCCCCGGAGGTTCTTTATGCAGACCATCCGATTCGTCCACTGGCAGGACGGGGACTCTTTCCTCGGGTATCTCCTCGATTATCCCGACTACTGGACCCGTGGCGACTCACTGGATGATCTGAAGGATTATCTGGTCGACCTCTACCGCGATCTGACGAGCGGCGAACTCACCGGCATCCGCAAGGTCAATGAGCTTGTGATCCCGTGAAGCGAGTCGACTTGGTCCGCACCATCGAGGGGTTCGGATCCGTCCTGGTCCGCCGTCGCGGCGGCACGACTGGTATCGGAACCCGAGTACCGGTGCATCCCAGCCGGTCCCCCGACACCGCGAGATCAAGGACCATCTGGCCCGGCATCTCATCACCATGCTCAGCGACCTGCCGGATGACGCGGTCGGGGGCGACGAGGACACCGCGTATCGGGTGCGCCAACGGATGCCGGCGGATGAATCCAGCGGAAGCGGAACAACCGCGCCGGGCGCGGGTCTCCCGAGCTTTGGAGTGCGGGAGCTTGCTACGGCTTTCAATACCGCAAAGCGCACCGTCCACCTCGACCCTCTTAAAAAGGCCTGAAAACCCATCAATCACCCCTGATTTCGACGCTCAGACGTCGTTTTCAGACCCCGGCGAGGGCTCCAAATCCGCCGTGTAGGCCTGCGGCACGAACGGCATCAGCAGGAGATTGCCGTCGTTGAAGTCCGCCACCTCATAATCGACCCTGTTGATCGAGACGTAACTCCCCGGATGCACAGGGTTTGAACTCGCTTTCGCCCGGACGCCGGCTTCGTTTCGCGGAACGCCTTCATTGACCGTTTCGGCCTCTTTCTCGGCCGCCTTCTTGCGGTCGGATTGGAGCTTCGCCAGCGTCTTGATCGCGCGGTCGAAGCCGTTCTCGGTCGATTTCATGTACCGCAGGAATAAGCGGTTCGCCGCCGTGTCGGCGAGGACCAGGGCGCGGGTTTTGGCCCCTTGGCGCGAGGCTTTTTCGTCGGCTACGAGCATCGCGGAGAGCGCGTTCAACTCGGCGAGCGTATCGTCGATCCTCGCGCGGACCAGCTTCGCCGCCTCCTCGTACGAGTATTCCAGGCCCTTGAAAATGCCGGCCCCGCGCGCGGGCATCTGCTTGGCGAGGTATTCGGTCAACACCGCCTCGTCCTTGTAACCGTCGATGCAACTGCAGGCCTGGAGCGCGAACCGGTAAGCGACGAGCGATTCCTCGGCGAGCCGATTGTGGTCGTACCCGCTGAGGCAGAGGGCCTCGCGGATGAGGGCGAGGCTGTTCCAGCAGCGGAGCTGCCGGAACGCCAGTTCAAGATTCCCCCAGCGCTCGATCAGCCAGGACACGCCGTCGGCGGAATGCTTCATCTCGAAAACCGCGCGCACGGGGTCTTTGCGAAACATGCGGATCAAATTCAGTTGCCGCTCGCCCCGCTCGTGAGTCCAAACGATTTTGGCGTTACGGATCTGCTCGGCGACGATCGCGGCCTCCGCATTGACGCAACGCTTCATCTTCAGAGCGCTTATGGCGATCTGCTCGACGAGGAAATCCTCATCGTGGGACGCGGGCCGAAGGGCCTCGACCCAGGCGTCGGCCTGTTCCCGGATCTCCTCGGAATTTTCGCCCGGGAGGGTGAGGAGTTCGGCGGTGAGGCCGTGTTTGAGGGCGTTGCCGCGCGAGACGTTCTTGCCCTCTTCGGTTTTGGGACCGGTGGAGTGCTCGGCGTTGGCGCGGTTTTGTTTGGCACGTTGTGCGTTTGTCATGACGATGATTCCATGATGGCATGAGGGCGCTTCGTGGGGACGTTAAATAACGTCCCTCTCATCGAGATCATCGATTAAGGCGGGTCGTGCGTTCTGGGAATCGGCGGGGGCGCGAAAAAAAAGTGAGTGAGTAGGGTGGGTCGAGCATTCGAGGCCCCATGGCGTCCAACTTAAGGA
>JAYUFP010000166.1:0-2336 GCA_043738665.1 Isosphaeraceae bacterium | reverse complement strand
ATGGCCGATGGCCGATGACCAATTGATCATCGGTCATCGGTCATCGGTCATCGTCCATCGGTCATTACGGCGGTGACCCCGCTGAAACACCGGAAGAGCCTTCAAAAATAGACCTGAAACCTTGCCCACAAAAGGTCGCTCGTCAGTTGCCGGCGTCCCGGCGCGAATAGGACGGGATCGCCGAAGACGGCGTGCTCCCATTCGAAGACGATCTTCGTGTAGGCATTTAAATACCAGTTCACGCCGAGATCCACCGTGTACAGGCGGTTGGTCCACTGGTTCGGGTCGGCGAGTCCCGCGGTGAAGACGTTGCGGCCGACCTGAAGGGAACTGTAACGCCCTTGCAATTCAATCGCGCCGGGAGCGAACTTCCCTTTGGCCAGGCTGAAGGGACGCAACGGCTCAACCTGCGTCCGACGGTCGACGGTCTCACCCGTGATGAAGTAGCCCGCGCTGACGTTGTAAGCGTGAATCGGGACTTGCGTGAGGTTCCGAAACGACGTCGTCGCGAAGCTCTGATACCCGCCCTGAACTTCGCCGAGAAGCGACATACCTTTATAAAAATAGGCGACATGCGCCCCCCAAAGCGAACGACCGCCGCGCTCGATCACGTTCTTGTTGTACGTCAGGAACGGGGGCGCGATATTCACGGCGTCGGCGGCGTTGGAGGCCGCCAGCGAGGTCCGCAAGACGGCGGGCAAAGGCAGGCTGTTCTGCAACCCGTGATCCACCGAGCCGCCGACGTTCAGGAATTTCAGAAAGAAGAACGGGTCGTCTTCCTTCGACGCGCCGAAGGGACGCGCGTTCAGATACGAGATGAAGTCTTTCTCGTCGTTGTTGTCCTGAAACGAAAGCCGCGCGCCGTTGAACATGCCGGCGGCGTAATCCAAGCGTTTCTCGAAGAGCTGGCCCCAGCTCATCAGGCCGAGCTCGCGGTTCGGGGAGAAGTTCGAGCCGAAAAGCGAACGCTCCGGGACGATGAAGTCAGGCGCGGACATCGCGTAAAACTCGTACGAAAACGGCGTCTTCATCCGGCCGACCTTGAACATCAGGCGGTCGTCGTACCGGAAGTTGATGAAGGCGTCGAAGAGGTCGAGCGTGCCGTAGCCGCGGTTGATCGTGGTGTAGAATTCGACCGATTTCGTCATCCTGCCCGTGAAATACCAGCGCTGGCGGGGGATCGAAAATCCGCTGTGGACGGGGTCTTGCCCCCCCTGGAGATAGCCCCGGAGGTCGATCTGGGTGAGGTTGTGGAACTGGAGCTGAAACTCGTCGTCCTCGCTGCTGATCTGGAAGCCGGGGCCGAACTCGACGCGGGTGGGGAGGCGTCTCTGGTTCGGTCGTCGCGTTTTCGCGGGATCGCTGGGGTTGTCGCGCGCGCCGGCACCCCCTTCCCGCGACGTATCGCGTCGAGGCAAGCCGTCGGCATCGACTTCCGGCCTCGCCGCACCTGCGCCTGCGCCTGCGGTTGAGGTTAAGGTTGAGGTTGCCGCGGCCGGTAGCGCCGACCACTCCGAGTTCGGGACGCTGACCTTCTGGAGCAGGTTTTCGTAACGCTCGGTAAGGGCCTGATACTGCTCGGAGCGCGCCTTCTCCATCGCCTCGTAACGGCCTTCGAGGCGATTGAGACGCTCCTCGAGTTCCGCCTCGCGCGATCGGGGAGCGACGGCACCCGGATTGGGCGACGGCGGCTGGGCCTGGGCGCGTCCGAACGCCGTGATCGCTACAAGGATGGCCGTGAATCGCATTGTGACATTCAAAAGATCGCCCGGAAATGGATTGCGCGGTAGACCCCTCGTCTTGAGAAATCATCGGACAATCGGCGACCGGAGTTCACGATCTTTCCGGGTCGCGCGATTTTACCGATTATCGGGGGCCGACGCAGGCATGACCCGTGCGTCGCCAGGGGCCTCGCCTGTGCGTTGAACGAGATCCACGCCGAAGGCCGCGGCCGGGTAGGTCACTCCGGCGGGGCCGCGAAGCATGTCGGCCCCGGACAAGGAACTCGTCCCTCGCGAACGACCTCCCGCGCACCCTGCGGCCGTTGCCGCGAGCAATAGCGCGGCGACGATGCTTCCGCGGAAATCCAAAACCCGTTCCATATTCATGCCAGATCCCCCGGTTTCACTCTCCACCGGAGATTATCCGTCGCCATCGAGTAGGAACTTGAACACGAGTTTGGACTGCGCGCGGCTTGCCGCCGCTTTGAGCGAGGCGTCGGCCGGCGCTCAGAGTCTGTCCGGAAAGGAAATGGCTAGGAAATGGCTGATGACGGATGGCTGATGACGGATCGGAAAGAGCGAATGCGGCGTTTTCCCGCCGGTTTTCTCGCATCG
>JAYUFP010000165.1:0-2340 GCA_043738665.1 Isosphaeraceae bacterium | reverse complement strand
GCGACCTGGAAGTTTACCTCTTCCTCACGGCCGCACAGGGCGACACGCGTACGAACATCCTCCAGGCGCCCAAGGTCACGACCTTCAACGGCGCCCCGGCGACCATCGTCAACAATCAGCAGATTAACTTCGTCTCCTCGCTGACCCCGATCGTCGGGCCTGGAGCGGTGGCCTTCGCCCCTCAGGTCTCCTCGTTCCCCAACGGCGTCACGCTCAACGTCACCCCGGTCGTCTCGGCGGACCGCCGCTACGTCCGGATGACGCTCAGCCCGACGTTCAACTCGCTGGAAGGGTTCGACACCTTCCCCGCGGGAACGGCGGCCGTCGGCGGCTCGGGCCTTGGAGGCGGCGGCGCCGTGATTACAGGCACGATCCAGCTTCCGCGGTTCACCCAGACGGCGGTGAACACCACCGTCACGGTTCCCGACGGAGGAACCGTGCTGCTCGGCGGCGTCAAGCGGCTGAATGAGGAACGTCGCGAGCAGGGAGTCCCCATCCTGTCCAAGACCCCCTGGATCAACCGCCTCTTCCGAAACGTCGGGATCGGCCGGGTGACCTCCAGCCTCATGCTGATGGTGACCCCGCGGATCATCATCCTCGAAGAAGAAGAGGAAAAGCTGGGCATCCCGGCGGTCGCCTTCTGACAACGACCGCCAGGATCGTCTGCTGATCCTCGACATCTCAACGCGACCGGCCGCCGGGGGACCCCCTTCCCTCGGCGGCCGTTTTCGGTTTTGCTGGCAAAGACGCCGACGAACCGAAAAGGAGATCATCGTGACGCTCGCCCCGCTCCTCACACTTGCCTGCCTGACGCTCGCTCAAGCTCCGGACGCGAAACCTGAATCCCCCAACCCACCCGCCGCCGACCCGTTCGCGGCTGACCCTTCATGGAAGCCGCTCGGGCCAAGCCTCTGGTTCGACGCTAAGGGCCGCCGGTTGATCCTCCGCGCCCGGGTGGTGTTGCGTGAAGGCCCGCTCGAACACCTGCTCTGTCTCAAAGGCACCAAGGAGCACGAGGCGATCCTCGCCACTTCGGCCGCGGCGAAGAAGATCCACGCCGGCCTCTTGCTCACCGGGGCCGAGCCGGGCCACCCCGTTCACTTCCTGCCCAAGTTCGAGCCCCCCGCCGGCACCAAGATCGCCATCGACCTGGAATGGCTGGAAAACGGCAAAACCAAGCGCGCCGACGCCCGCGATTGGGTGCTCGACGAGCCCAAGAAAGCTCCCCTCAAGGTCGACTGGGTCTTCGCCGGCAGCGAGATCGTCAAAGACCCCGTCACCAGACAACCCTACTACCTCGCCGACGACGGCGACCTGATCACCGTCGCCAATTTCGGCAGCTCGATCCTCGACCTCCCGTTCGCCAGCACCGCCAACGACGCGGATCGAAGTTATCTCGCCTTGACCGAGCGGATTCCGCCGAAAGGGACGCTCGTCACGATGATCCTCCAGCCTCGCGTCGAGGATCCGCGGAAGAAGCCCGCAGCGCCCTGAGCAAGACCTTCGCCGAGGGCCGATCCGCCGGGTCGTTCGAACGGTGACCAAAAACGATCCTCCTGCCCGCGTCGATCACGAAATCGCCGCCGAGCTGACGGACGTCGGAATCCGTCGCCCGGGGGCGATACCCTCGCGCCAGAAGGGCGGCGTACTTCAGGACCACCTTCGGCCCTAACAAGGTCCGCCAATCGGCGGAGCCGAGCCCAAACGCCTTGTACGATTCGCGCGACGGGTCCGAGACGACCGGGAATCGCCAGCCGTGGGCGTCGATGTACGTCGGAAGCCGCTCGGGCGGCTCGAACGAGATCACCACAACCTCGCCCCCCGCCCCCGACTCGACGATCGCGGGATAAGCGCGTTGCACCTCGACGAGGTGCGCCTGGCAGGGGAGTCAGGCGAGGTGTCGAAGGAAAATCAGGATCGCCGGTCCATGGATCAGCTCGGAAAGCCGGACCGGCGACCCCTCGGCGTTCGTGAAGACAAAGTCCGGTGCGCGATCACCCGGGTTCAGCATGATTCGATCCTCGGGTGGGAGTGATCACGGCGGCACGAGTCCCGCGGGTCGGGTGGTGCTCACCTAAGTTCAGTCCGGGCATAGCGATCGGTGGGCAAGGATCGCTGAGTGAATCACTTGAGGGAGCTGTGCTTTGGGTGCCACTGGTCGTACCCGACCCGTGCGCGTTCGGGGCAAGCCTGCCACGGGTCGAGTACGACCGGTGGCACCCAAACGAGGACGACCAAAACCTGCTTCTGAAACCGGAAAGCTATTGACTCAGCGATCCACGCCCACACTACAGGAGATTCGTACCCCGTGTCGAGCCGGGTGCGCCGACGGATTCCGGC
>JAYUFP010000164.1:0-2340 GCA_043738665.1 Isosphaeraceae bacterium | reverse complement strand
GCGCACCGCCTTCTTCCGCCGGCGGATTGGGGACGCCCGCCGCGTACCCGCGCGCGGATGGCGTGGCCACCAAGCTTCGGCCCGCGACATCGACCGCTGCCGTGCCCTCGTAGACCTTGAGAAGACGTCGGAGATGGACCTCGGGCGAACAGGCGTCGAGCACGAATCGTCGAGCTCGTGCTCCGTCCGCCCTCGCAAGGGACTCATCCGCGTAACCAGCGATCGCCTCGGCCAACGCGTCAGCGTCGCCGGGGGGGCACAGCCGTCCCCGTCCGTCCTTGGCCAGCTCAGGCAATCCGCCGGCGGTCGAGGCGACGATGGGCCGCGCGCGGCCCATCGCCTCCAGTGCCGCCAGCGGCGCGTTCTCATCCCAGGTGGACGGAAAGACGACGTACCGCGCCCGCTCGATCGCCCGCGGCACCTCCGTGATCGGAAGCAGACCAACGAACCGGACCCTGCGAAGGCGGAGCGTATTCGCGAGCGCACGAAGGCGACTGGCCTCGGGACCGTCGCCCGCGATCTCGAAGGGTGGGTCCCCCAGCTGGACGAGCGCGCGCAGAAGGACATCGACTCCCTTTTCCCCAGACAGGCGACCGAGGTACAGGCCTTGGTCGCCGATCGGGGCCACCTGATCAGGCGGTGTGGTGAAATTGCGGACGAGAGCAACCCGGTCCGACGGGAACCCCCACTCGATCAAGCGACGCTGAACGAATCGGCTCGGGGCGATGTACGACGCGACCTTGTCTTCCAGGCGCAGCCCGAATCGGTGCACCCACAGGGCGCTCGCATATGCGGCCGCTTGTTTGCGGGACGGGAAGCACTCATGGCGGATCGCGTTGTCATAGCGCCCGTCGACGCACCGCTGGCACGGCGCGCCCTCCGTGTACATCAAGCCGTTGGGGCAGCGGAGACGGAAGTTGTGGACGGTCTGGACCAGTGGAACCCCAGCCTTTTCCGCGGCCAGGTGAACGGCCGGGCCGAGCGATGGGTACGGATTATGGAGGTGGACGACATCCGGCCGGAACTCCGAGATGGCGCGGTCGATCGCCCGGCGCTCCCCAACGTTGTAGATCATCCGTGCCGCTGTCAGCGGCCCGGAGTCCAGTTCGGCGTTCTCCCGCGCCTCTACTCGGACCGCGTGTGCTTGTGCGAGCAATGCAGTCTGCTGGGCGACGTAGCGGTCCTCGCCGGCGGGCTGTCGATAGAAGCTATGGGCGATCAGGATGCGCATGAAGCGGCCAATGGACTCATCGGCCTCACACTACCAGTCGGGGCCTGGGCACGAACGGCACGGTCGCCCCGGTGGTGCCCCCATGCAACGGCTCTCGCCGGTGGTAGCGGGGTCAAGCATGATCCGTAACCGGTAGCAGGGCCACTCACCGCGCGAGATCATCCGACGGGCCGCCTGGGCGGCCATGACGTGCCGCTCGGCCTCGGAAACGCCGCAGTCTTGTCATCCGGCTATTGTGCGGACGAGACGTGTCATCGGACTGGCACCAGGCGTATCGTGCGGCGATGACCGAGTCGCCCCTGGGGCACGTGTAGAGAGCCCTGGTCGGGGAGGTGCGAAGTCGTGGCCTACTGGTGGGTAAACCAGAAACAGAGCTATCGCCAGGACCGGGCCGGCGGCTTCATGTGGGCCCCATTGGGCGACTCGGCCGGTCACGCGCTCGGACCCTGGGAAGCAATGGCCCTTGTCGAGCGCGGAGACATCGTTTTTCATTACGCCGACGGGGCCGTGCGTGCGGTCAGCCGTGTGACACACCGCGCCGAGATCATGCCCAGGCCCGACGACCCGCCCGATAACCGGGGGCGGGACGGCCGTTTGGTTCGCGTGGCCATGACCGACCTGATGCCGCCGATCCCGCTCGCCGCTCTGCCCCTTGAGGACCGGTTGACCCAACTCGGTGGGCCGTTCAACGTCAAGGGCGGGGTAAAGCGAGCGTACCTGTTTGCTATCTCGGAGCCTTTCGGCAGGGCTCTCCTGGAGCGCTTCGGGGGAACCGTCGGCTTCACCGATCCGGTCCTTCTCGAGGCGATCGAGCAAGACGCGGTCAGGAAGCCGATCAGTGGCGTCCGGGACGACTGGGGTCGTCCCGGGGCCCGCATGGAGATGCAGACTGTCTCCACATCTCCGCGCCGCCCTGATCAGTGGATCTACTGCATCAGCGCCTTGGCCGAGGTCGTGGACAGACTCCCATTGTTCTTTAGGATCGTCGAAGAACGGGACCTCATCCGCGTCGCGTTGGACCTGCCCACAGGAGCCTTCGAGGTCATCTGGATCACCGCGGCTGGCGGCGACCACGTCGCTGCGTCCGTGAGCCCCGACCTCTACAGACC
>JAYUFP010000163.1:0-2342 GCA_043738665.1 Isosphaeraceae bacterium | reverse complement strand
CGTACGCTACGCCAGGCTCGCCGACAGCGACGACCTGCGGGTGGGACGCTTCCAGTTCCGGGTCCGAGGCGAGCTGACCCCGCCCAAGGGGCTCGAAGCAAACCCGACGTCGGTCTCGGACGCGGCGGCCCCGGCGAGGTTCGGCGGGGCGAGTTCCAGCTCGGACGTCGGCGGCGTCGCGGGGCTTCCCGCGCTCAACGGCCCGGCCGGTCGGTCAGTCGAGCTTTCCACCAGAGGCCCGGACTCCGCCGATTCGGTCCTCGTCCCGTTCGTCAACGCCTTGCGAATGCTCCAGCAGCACGACCAGGACCAGCATCATCAAACCATGATGATGCTTCAAACCATATTCGCCGTGCACGGTGAACAGATCGGCGCGGTCCGCACTCAACTCGACTACGTCCTTCGCATCCTTCAAGATTCGCGGGGGTTGCCCCTGGACCCGGCGCTCGCCGCGAGGATCGCCGAACTGGCCGGGGCGCGGGAGCTCACCGCCCCGCCGCAGGTTTCGACGGGGCCACCGAAACGAGGGGCGAGACCGATCGCGGTCGACCCGTCCGCCCAGATTTACCAGCTCCCGGGCGCGAAAAAAGTGGTGACCAGGGGCCTGGCGGAACCGAAACAGGGTCGTCGGGCCGAACCTCCCTCGCCGGCGGACATTCCGCGCCCCATGCCGGGGCCTCAGGCCGCGCCTCCGGCCGGGTCGATCACGGGACCGACCGCTCCGGGCTCGGCGTCGGCGTCGGCGAGGGCAACTCACAAAAGGCCGGACGTCAAGAAAGGCGAGGAGCCGGCCGACCCTTCCGCCAATCCCGAGCACAGCGTCTTCGAGGACGGCATGCATCTGATGATGCGGGACCGGCTCGACGAGATCCGCCGGGAACGGATGACCCTCTGGCAGAAGATCATCGACATGGTCGGCGGGAGCTGAGCGTTCCCGCCGACCCTGTGGAATTCCGGCGTCAAAACGGCATACGTCCCATGCGTTTCAGTTTCGCACGAGTTCCTTGAGGAGGTCGTCGAGGAGCGCCTGATCGGCGGCGTCGAGCGTTTCACGCTGGAGGCCGGTGGATTTGGCCTTGGCGAACGCCTCGGAAGCGGCCTTCCTGTCCGAGAGCTTGAGGCAGACCTTGGCGAGGTGGAGGTAGGTTTCGGGGCGCGGCATGTTCGCGGTCGACTCCGTCAGGTCGTTGCGGGCCTCCTCATACTTGTTCATGCCGATGTAAACGAGGCCTCGCGTGTCGAGCAGTTCGGGGCGTTTGCCGTCGAGCTTGATCGCCCGGTCGATGAAGTCGAGCGCCTCTCCGCCGCCGCCGCCGCCGCCGCCGTGGAGCGTGATCAACCAGGCGAGGTTGTTCAGGGCGAGGCTGTCCGGCGCCGCGGTTTCGCAATGCTTACGGTAGATCGCCTCGGCCTCCTTATATCGCTTCGACAGGATATAAAAGTTCGCGAGGTCGAACTTGATGGCGGACTTGGCGGGCTCCCTGTCGATCGCCTGCTTGAGCAAGGCTTCGACGGACTGGACTTGTTTATCGTTGGGTTTGGAGGTGAAGAGGATCTTGAGCAGGGTCGCGGAGACGTCTTGGGCGGGGATCTTTCCCGTCGCCGCCGTGCAAATCTTGATGGTTTCGTCGAGGCGCCCTTGACGCCCGAGGAACCCGGCAAGGGCAAGGACGGACTGGGAATCGCCGGGATTTTCCGCGAGCTGACGGTAGAGCTTTTCGGCCGGCACCGGGAGCAGCAACTGGTCGAAAAGGGCGGCCGCGAAGGCCGTTTCCTTCGGCCCTCCCGATTGCTTCAGGAACGTTTCGACGAGGAGAACCGCGTCGCGCTTCTTGCCCTGGGCGCTCACCAATCGCGCTTTCAGGACGACGGTCCGGAACTGGCCGGGCTCCCTCTTGGCCAGGCTGTCGATGACCGCCGCCGCCGCGTCGATTTCGTTCCGGTCGAGCAGCCGGTCCGCGAAGTAGGCGAGGTGTTCCGGCTCAGGCCGGTCCGCGGCGAACACCGAGAGCATCATTTCACGAGCCCGGCTCCAGTCGCCTCGGACGTCGTAAAGCTGGGCGAGCACGAATCGGTCGGAGTCGTTCGCGGACTTTTCGGCGATGAGGTGTTCGAGAATCTCGACGGCTTTTTCCCGCATGGCGGGGTTGGTTTGGAGGGCGAGGACCTTGGCATTGGTGCGCCGGTCTTCCACGGTCCGCGTGGGGTCGTCGCCCGCCACGGTGATGCCGAGAACCTTCAGTGCCCGCTCCGAATCTTTGTATCGCCCCACCGCGGCGAGCGAAATGCCCAGTGCCTGTCTGGCCCATTCAGCGTCCTTGAGGGCGACGGTCTTGAGTCCC
>JAYUFP010000162.1:0-2344 GCA_043738665.1 Isosphaeraceae bacterium | reverse complement strand
CTGCCTCAAGTGCCATACCACTCCCAGAGTCGACCAGTTCTACAAAGAGGCCGAGGCCGTCGTGGGTTCAACCAACACGCTGGTGAAGCAGGCCGATGATATCATAAAAAAACTCCGCGACGAAAAATTGTTGACACCCGACCCGTTCGACGAGCCGATCGAATACCTCCACTTCGACCTCTGGCATTATTTCGGCCGCACCGCGAAGCATGGCGCGTTCATGGGAGGGGCCGACTTTGTGCAATGGCACGGGTTCTATGAATTGAACCTCAAACTCGTCGACCTGAAGAAGCAGGCGGAGGAGATCCGGGCGGCGGCACGGGTGAAGGGTGGCTGATGACCGATGACCGATGACCGATGACCGATGGCTGATGACGGATGACGGATGACGGATGACTGATGGGTGATGGGTGACGGCTGATGATTTGTCGGGGATGGTAGATGAACCATGGCTGATGCCCGATCACATCGTTCCACCCTCTCGGACGTTGGCCATTTTTCGCAACCGCGTTGGTGGGCCGATCCGCTCTCGTGGGTCGAACTTTTCGCACTGGGGAACATCGCGTTTCTCGCGGTGGATATCGGGCTGGCTCACGCGGTGAATTCATTCGCCAACCCGGCGGAATATGTCCCCGTGGTCTTCTCTCTGGTCGCGCCTTTGGTGCTGGTCGCGGCGATGATTTTTGGCGGCCTTCGTCCTTCGCCGGGCGGTGAAGGGTCGAGCTCTCGACGACTGGCTCGCCGGTTTGGGTTGGCCGTGGGGTGGGGGTCGATCGCGGTCGGGATCGCCGGGTTTCTGTTTCACCTCGATAGCGCGTTCTTCGAAGAACAGACGCTGAAGAACCTTGTTTACACCGCCCCTTTCGTCGCGCCTTTGGCTTACTCGGGGATCGGGTTCTTGCTCCTGCTCGACCGGATGGTCGATTCGCGGAGCATCGACTGGGCGCGCTGGGTGGTCTTGCTGGCGCTGGGGGGGTTCGTGGGGAACTTCGTTCTGACCCTGGCCGACCATGCGCAGAACGGCTTCTTTCGGCCGTCGGAGTGGATCGGCGTGGTCGCCGGCGCGTGGGCCGTTTCGAGTCTTTTCGCCGTACTCGTCGTTTACGACAACCGCCCACTCGTCGGCCTCGCGCTGGCGATCATGGCGGCGCAGGTCGTGGTGGGGCTGCTCGGGTTCTACCTCCACGTCATGGCCGACCTCGAATCGCCGGCCGCGACGCTCTGGGACCGCGTCCTCTTTGGCGCGCCGCTGTTCGCCCCCCTGCTTTTCGCCGACCTGGCGATGCTCGCGGCGTTAGCCCTCTGGGGAGTCGCCCGGTGCCGGCGCGTACGCGGGGACCGCGGCGCGGCGGTCCCCTTTTCGTAACGCGGCGTCAAGCGACGGACTTGCGGTTCCGGGCCAGTCGGCCGTAACCCAAGGCCGCGGCGATGAGGAGGCCGGAGGTCAACAACGGCGAAGGCTCGGGGATGAACGCGACACCCGGGTCGAAAACGAGGATGTGGACGCCGGACGTCTGGAGTTCCACCATCTTCGAAGGGCCGCCGTTGTTGCCGTTACTGTCGGTTTCGTTGTAAGTGATCTGTGACCCGTTATTCCCTTTCGTCGGGGCGAGGATGTTGAAGATCCATTCCCCGCGGTCACCGTTCTCGTCGTCGGGGCCTGTGTCCTTCACGGCGGGGGTCGTGAAGTGGAGGGTCAGCGAACAGAACTGGCCGGGCGGAAGCAGGCTGCCGCCGTCGCACCCGGCCGGAGGGCCGAAAAGGGGCTCGTCATCCTTGTCGTCGCCCAGGAACAAGAGCGAATTATTCAGCGACGGGTCGCCATTCGAGCCGGGGATCGAGTTGAAGGAGACGTACTTCGTCGCACTGGTGTTCTTGACCTGAAGCTGCACGTCCCCCGAGTCGCCTTCGCGGACCTGGAGGAACGGGTTTACCGCGGTGAGGACGACGTCGCCCCGGGACGTGTCCGGGTTCGAAATCACGAAGAAGAACGCCAGGGGCGTCAGCGTGAAGGCCGCGCGGCGCACGGATCGGTTCGACATTGCGGAGACCTCCCCATCCCGGATTTCCACGGACGAGCGCCCTCCGGTGCGCCGGAATCGTCTCATCCGTTGACGTCAAGACGTATTGGAGTCCCCTTTGTGAGAACCTTCAAGTAAATTCGGGACGGATTATTCCCGCGGGAAATGTTTCGCGGGCGGCCAAGGGCGCATCGCCCGATCGATGGGCAGTGAGAGTCTGTCCGGAAAGGAAATGGCTAGGAAATGGCTGATGACGGATGGCTGATGACGGATCGGAAAGAGCGAATGCGACGTTTTCCCGCCGGTTTTCTCGCATCGGTCAT
>JAYUFP010000161.1:0-7301 GCA_043738665.1 Isosphaeraceae bacterium | reverse complement strand
AGCGAATGCGGCGTTTTCCCGCCGGTTTTCTCGCATCGGTCATCGGCCATTTGTCATCCGCCATCGTTTTTCTCCGGGAAACTTCCCGGACAGACTCTAAGCCCCTGACAGAGTGTCGAATCGGCACCCGGGCCGCTCTGAAAACACATTCCGGCTCTCGAATTGACTTTGCGCCCGCAAATTCCCGGACAGACGTCGTAGATATCAGGGGAATCTCAGATTCATTGCCGGGCGAGCGGAACCGTGCGACGTCCGGCGCATTCCAATCGATCGGGGCTCCCTCACGCACCTCGATCGCGGGAGAACTCATCATGTCATCGCATCGAAGCCGAAAGTGCTGGAGTTCGGTCGCGGCCGTCGTGTGGCTCGCGGTCATTTTCGCCGGGGGTTGCGGGGAAGCAAAGGAAGGCCGGAAGTCCAAGTCCGCGGCGAGGCTCGGACCCGGCGAGGTCATCAGCGCGGACTCCTACGACGGAAATGAGGCGCTGGGGAGCGTCGCGCCGGCGAAGTCCGCAGCGGCCCCGATGCCGTCGGAAGCTCGAGAGCCACAGAGCAACACCGAGGACTACGCGAAGGTCGTCGAGAACAAGTTCCGACGCGTCCGCGACGAACCGCTCTCGACGTTTTCCATTGACGTGGACACCGCAAGCTATTCCAACGTCCGCCGATTCCTGAATCAGCACCAGAAGCCGCCCCGCGACGCGGTCCGCATTGAAGAACTCTTGAACTACTTCCCCTACAACGATCCGCCCCCCGCCGCGGACAGCGAAGACCCGTTCGCCGTCCGAGTCGAATTCGGCGGCTGCCCCTGGGAGACGTCGCACAGGTTGGCGCGGATCGCCCTGACCGGCAAGAAAATCGACAACGACAAGCGGCCACAAAGCAATCTCGTCTTCCTGCTCGACGTCTCCGGCTCAATGGACGCACCCAACAAGCTGCCTTTGCTCAAAGGTTCGCTGAAGAAGCTCGTGGAAAACCTGGGCGAAAACGACCGTGTCGCGATCGTGGTTTACGCGGGGGCTTCGGGCCTGGTGCTACCCTCAACATCTTGCGCCCGCAAAACCGAGATTCTTAACGCTCTGGAAAAGCTTCAGGCCGGCGGTTCCACCAACGGCGGCGCGGGGATTCAGCTTGCGTACGACACGGCGGTCGGGTCGTTCGTCACGGGAGGCACCAACCGTGTGATTCTCGCGACCGACGGCGACTTCAACGTCGGCGTTCAGGATCGCGGCGAGTTGATCCGTCTGATCGAGAGCAAGGCGAAGAGCGGGATCTTCCTGAGCGTCTTCGGGTTCGGGATGGGCAACATCAAGGACGCCAACCTCGAAGCAATCGCCGACAAGGGGAACGGCCACTACGCCTACATCGACTCCCCCCGCGAGGCCCGCAAGGTGTTCGTCGAGGAGATGGGGGCCACGCTCGTCACAATCGCCAAAGACGTGAAGATCCAGGTCGAGTTCAACCCGACGAAGGTCGGTGCTTACCGGCTGATCGGGTATGAAAACCGCGTGTTAAAGAACGAGGATTTTCACAACGACGCGAAGGACGCCGGTGAGATCGGCGCGGGTCATCATGTGACGGCGCTTTATGAGATCGTCCCCCCCGGCAAGGAAGGTAAAGTGACCGGCACGGACGAGCTGGTCTTTCAAAAGCCCGCGGCCGAGGCAACGGACGACACACACAAGGAATCGATCCTGGTCAAGCTCCGCTACAAAGCCCCCGACGCCGACAGCAGCAAGCTGATCGAGAGGGGCGTGGTTGACGAAGGAACGGAATTCTCGGATGCTTCGGATGACTTCAAGTTCGCGAGCGCCGTCGCCGCCTGGGGAATGCTCCTCCGCGACTCGCCCGAAAAGGGTTCGATGACGTATGCGAACGTCCTCGACCTGGCAACGCCCGCGGCGAGGAAAGATCCCTCCGGGTATCGGAAGGAGTTCCTCGAACTCGTGAACAAGGCGGCGGCGCTCAGGCCTTGATGTGTGGAAACGGCGTTGGTAATGCGGGCGGTGTGAGACCACGGATAATCGCGGGAATATGACGCGGCCCCTCGCCCCTCCCTCCCCCGCCAAGCCGGGGCGAGGGCGAGGGCGAGGGCGATCGGCTCGCGGTCTTGCTGATGTTTGTTTTCTACCCGAAAGGATTCCCAAAGCGACGGTCGATCCACGACCCGACTTTATTTCACATCCAGTTTGAACTTCTCGGAGGCGTTCACCACGGCATACGCCGCCGCGACCTTCGCATATTTTCGTTCCGCGTCCGCCTTGCTCAGAGCCTTTCCCGAAGGGTCGACCGGGTTCCGAATCGTCAACACCGTCGGCGGATGAAGTGCGAGCGCGGCCGCAAGGTCGGGCAGGTCGTACGATTCGAGGACACCCGGCACGACGCTCGAAAGCTGTCCGCGGTTGACGGGCGCGTTCACGACGTCCGTCCACGAGACGATCGCGTTTTCGATCTCGACGAACTCGACCCGGTTGTCGAGCGCCGCGACGTGGAGTGCGACCGGCCCGCAGAGCCCAACTCCGATGAGCCGAAATTCATTGACATTTTCCGAGTTGGCGATCATGGATAGGGCCTCAATGACGTCGAGAACGCGTTGAGTGAGCAACGGCCGATTCAGGTGAAACGAAAGCGCCGCCTCACGCTCGTCAGACCCGAATCGCCCGTGACCATAGCCCCCGCCCGACGGGGGGACAGGGGAACTCTTCCCGGTCCCTCTCGGCTCGATCATCGCGACCCATTCTCCGGCCTTCACTCGCGCCTCGATCGGACCGCCGGGCGCGCCGAGGGCGTCGTCGGCTCCGACATAGACGACCAAAGGTTTTCCTCCGTTGCCGGGTTTGCGTGTGAAACGTCCGAAGCCTCCTCGAATCGGCCCTACCTCGCCCGTTCGCAATGACTCGAACTCGTCCTTCGGCGTCTCGCTGTCACCGGTTTTGGGCCGGAAAAGGAGGATGTTAGCCGTTATCCCGGGCTCCGAAGTGATCCCTCTTCGCCAAATGGAGTAACCTTCGCGATCAATTGATGTCGCGTTATAATGGTGCATGACCGCGCCGGTTTTCGGCAGAGCCAGCCGCTTACGGATTTCGTTCCGGAGCTCTAGAAGAGTGCGATGTTTCTGTGTGTTCTCACGATTCGCCTCAAGTTCTCTTGCACGCGCGGCATTCATTTCAAAGACCGAAGTGCCGTGAAACGCGGTCAGCACCTGCCCCGTCTCGGTGCATTGAAGTTCCGCGTCGGTCGCGATCGGGAAATCGATCTCCACGGGTGCGTCGTTCTTGTCGAGCAACCAGCGCCGCATCCACCGCATGCAGGCTTCCCGCCGAGACTTTGTGAACCCGTGCGTCTCGTCGGATTCGAACAACTCGACACGCTCGCCGAATCCGAGCCTTCCGTAGATGCCTTTGACCTCACGGAAGGTGGTCCACGACCCGTCGATGTCAAAGAAATCTTGCGTTCCCACTGCGAGTAAGGTCGGCTTGGGTGCTCGCATCGTGATGTAATCGGCGTGTTCGATCCCGAGTGCGACCTGGCCGTTGAGGTTCTGCTCGGCGTCTTGCGGTCCGATGGTCGCGAAGAGGCGCTCCAGCGACGTGATGTAACACGACGGCGCCGCGGCGAGCACGCGGTCGTCGAACGCCATGAGGTAGGCCGTGTCGGTGCCGCCTCCCGAGTTCCCCGTGCAGCCGAGGCGCTTGGGGTCAACGTCGGGGCGGCTCGCCAGATAGTCGAGACTCCGGACGGCGTCCCAGAGCCGATAGCCCGCCGCACTGCGTCCGACGAGCATCGCGCCGATGCCCGCGAGGGTGTGCTCCGTGGTGCTGCCTGTGACCGCCGGCTTGCCCGATGAGTCGAGGACCTGCATCCGCTCACCCTGCCCCATCGGGTCGAAACAGAGCGAGACCATGCCGTTCTTCGCGAGCAGTATGCTGATCCGCTGATAGGCTTCCGCCGCCTTGCCGTTGACGCTGTGCCCGCAAGGGACGAGCACCCCGGGGAACGGTCCCTCGCCTTCGGGCCGATAAAGATTCGCCGTGACGTGGAACCCCGGCCGACTTTCGTAGACGACGTTCTCGACGCTGTAGCCGTCCTTCTTCGTCCGACGTGTCACGCGAGCATTCAGTGGGGTTTTCTCGACGGGCATTTCGCCGAGGGCGTCGCGGAATTTCTTGCGAAGCTCGACCTGTCGCGCGCGAATATCCTCGGGGGTCTTCAGTTTCGCGACGGCCTGGCGTCGGAGGTCGAAGTGCGTTTTCGCCTGGCGTTCCAGTACCTCGTAAAGCCGTTTGCCGGGGGGTGTTTCTCCAGGTGTCGCCTTGATCGCCTTCAGGTCATCCTGAGAGTAGACCGAGCCGGCGGTCATGACGAGGGCGAGGAGCGTCGGACGGAGTGAGGGCATGAATCGGCCTCCATCAAGGGGTGTGATAAGTCGATACACTACCCCACCGGGTCTTCCGGGCCTACCGGAATTTATCTGACAGTGTCAGATTTTTGTTGACAGTGTCACAAATTACTGTGAAGCTATGGCGATGGAACGGCTGGACGACAGTTTATGGACGATCGATGACCTTGGGGCCAAGGTGGCCGATGCCTTGGCGGCGGCGGGTTATTCCGGCGTCGCCAACGGTCGGGTGCGCGACGTCCCCGACCAGCGGACGATCCGGTATTACTCCACTCTTGGACTGATCGACCGTCCCTCGGGAGCCCGGGGGCGGGTCGCGCTTTACGGTCCGAGGCACCTACGCCAGCTTGTCGCCATCAAGTCGCTTCAATCACGTGGGAAGACCCTTGCGGAGGTCCAGCAGGACGTCGCGGGTGCTTCCGATTCAATGCTCGCCATGCTGGCCGGAAGTTCCAAAGACACGGCCCCGGCGTCCGACCCGGGATCGAAACGGCCTCGGAAGTCGCGTTCCGAGACGTTCTGGCGGGAGTCCCCGACTGCCCCCCTTTCCTCCGTCGAATCGGTGCCGATTCGGGCGTCGTTGCAGGCCACGCGGGTGGGACCGAGTGTCACGTTGCTTCTGGAGTGTGTACGACCGATCGACGACGACGACCTGAACGTGATCCGCATGGCCGCGGCTCCGTTGATCGAGCTCTTGAGGCTTCGAGGGCTGATTGGCCCGAACGGCAGTGATCGGTTCGTTTCCGGTGTCGCCCATTCCCCCCTCGCGAGTCCCGTTCCGGCCCGCGACGACCGAGGTTCTCACCCCGAGAAGGAGGCCCCATGACCCCGTCGAAGCCCACCTTGGAGGAATTCGCCGCGACCATCGGCGACAACGAAGCCGGCTTCGGCGCCCTGGAGACCCCCCGCGGTCGACTCCCCCTGGTCGCCCTGGAAGTCCGTGCCAGGATCGACGGACTCCTCGCCCGCACGGAGGTTGTGCAGACGTTCGTGAACGCGACGGACGAGCCTCTGGAAGCCACTTACATCTTCCCCCTCCCCGACCGCGCCGGGGTGACCTCGTTCCGGATGGAAGTGAACGGCCGGGTGATCGAGGGCGTTCTCGACGAACGGGGGAAAGCGCGAGCGACCTACGACCGCGCGATCGACGAAGGCCGACGTGCCGCCATCGCCGAGGAAGAGCGTGCCGGCGTGTTCACGATCCGGGTCGGCAACCTCCTGCCGGGCGAGACCGCCGCGATCCGCCTGACACTCGCGGGCGTGCTCCCCTACGACGACGGCGAGGTGACTTTCCGGTTCCCCCTGGTCGTCGCCCAGCGCTACGTTCCGGGCATCCCCTTGAAGGGTCCGAACGTCGGCGACGGCACTTCACCCGACACCGACGCCGCTCCGGACGCCTCGCGGATCACGCCTCCTGTCCTTCTCCCCGGCTATCCGAACCCGGTGCGGCTGGTGATCGCCATCGAGCTGCGGGGACCAGGCACGGAACTCGCCCGTTGCAACCTCCACTCCCTCCGAGCGACAGAAGCCGACGGCATGACGCGGATCGAACTTGACCCCGCCGCGAACACGCGCCTCGATCGCGATTTCATCCTCCGGTTTCCGCTCGGCGAAGCGGGGAATGTGGTGCGTTCTTCGCTCTCGTTCCATCCCGACGGGGCAAAACCCTACGAAGGGACGTTCGCGCTGACGGTCGTCCCCCCGAAGCGTTCGGCCAGGCCGAGGCCGCGCGACATCGTCTTCGTTCTCGACCGTTCCGGAAGCATGGAGGGCTGGAAGATCGTCCTGGCGCGCCGCGCGCTGGCGAGGATCGTCGATACCCTGGGCATCGAAGACCGCTTTCATGTGATCGCGTTCGACACCTCGATGTCGTCACACCCCGGCGAGGGTGCCGGCCTGGTGCCGGCCAGCGACCGCAATCGCTTCCGCTCCGCGGAGTTTCTCGCCGGAGTGAACGCGCACGGCGGCACCGAAATGGCCCGGCCCTTGCTGGCCGCGGCGAAGATTTTGGCGACTGCGTCCCGGCGTCCGGGCATCGAAAGCAACCGCGTGCTCGTTCTCATCACCGACGGCCAGATCGCCAATGAGGATCAGATCCTCAGCGCGCTCCGTCCCGAACTCGAAGGCGTTCGGGTCTTCGCGCTGGGGATCGACCGCGATGTGAACGAAGGGTTTCTGAACCGACTCGCGAATCTGAGCGCGGGGGGGGCGTGTCTGCTTGTGGAATCGGTGGGCCGGTTCGACGCCACACTCGACAGCATCCACCGGCGGATCGCGCTCCCCGTGTTGACCGACCTTCAACTTCAGCCCGAAGGTTGGTCGCTCGTTGAGGATACGCTGATTCCCGGGAGGCATGCGGCGCTCTTTGAGAATTCACCGCTGCTCGTGCTGGGCCGTTATCAAGGCACTCCCGGCCCGCTTCGGCTTCTTGCGAACGACACGACCGGCGAATCCTGGCGTGAAGAGGTGAGCGGAAGTTTGCGCGACAACCCCGCCATAGCCGCCGCCTGGGCGCGCGGCCAGGTCCGAAAGCTGGAAGACCGGTACGTGACCTCGGCCGATCGCGACCCGGAAATCGAGCGCGCCGTGGTCGACGTCTCGTTGAAGTTCGGGGTGCTCAGCCGGTTCACGGCGTACGTCGCGGTCGACCGTTCCGACGTCGCGAATCCCGAAGGCGTCTTGCTGAGGGTGACGCAGCCGGTGGAAGCGACCCCGGAAGTCTTTGCAACGACCGCCGCAGGTTATTACGCTCCCATGGCGGCGATGCCGCGCGATGTGGGCGACGGGTTTCATCAAAAATTGGCGATGGTTCGAAAGGCGCGAGTTTCCCTGAATTATGATCTTGACCCGGTGGAAGCCGCTCCCCCGGGCCCGGCAGGTTCGTTCTCAGAAACGCCTCCCA
>JAYUFP010000160.1:0-2345 GCA_043738665.1 Isosphaeraceae bacterium | reverse complement strand
CGAGATAAAACGCATGAGACGGTTCATCGACTTCCATCTCCTCGAAGACGAGAAACGGGTCGACGTTGGTGATTTGTTTCGACCCGTTCATGGCGATGATCTTGCCGTCCTCCGCGAAGATCCGCCAGTTCCGGTCTTTGATGCGACTCGCCACTTGCGCAAGGATTTCTGGGCCGTACCGCGAAACCTTGGAATCGCGGAGCGTGACGAGCCGAGGTTCGACGTGTTTGGGAAGTCGGCGAAGGGTCACGGCATGGTGCATGAGCCGTCGGGCAAGGTCGATCTCCCTGACCGAACTCCGCGCCCAGTTGATCACCTCGGTCGTGAGGACGCTTCGAATCCGTAGCTCCTGACAGAAGCCGATCAAGACGGTGTTGACCCCGGCCGAGTCGACGTCGGTCAACTCGGTCAGGTTGCCGATCCCCATCATGATCTCGGTTTCTGGGAAAAGCCTCCTGGCCTCCAGGAATCGTCCCAGAGAGGCGGCAAATCCGTAGCCGATCGGGTCGAGAACCGGATCGATCCGGAATGGGATGTTTCGCTCGCCGAGATAAGCAATCGTTTCGGCGAGTCCGATCAGAGAACCGGGCACGTCCGGGATCGCGACCACTTCGACCTCCCAGGATTCCGCGTAAGCCCGGTTCGAGGCGTTCACGCTCAAGACGAGTTCCGCGCCGGCGTCGACCGCGTGCCGGACCTCGTCGGGGTCGAACGTGTCGACGGATAGGCGAAATCCTTCGCGTTTCAGGAGGGTAACGGCCTTCCCGATCGACTCCCAGCGTTGACCCGGCACACAGCCGAGGTCGATCAGGTCGGCGCCGCTGACGCGGTAGTTCTCGGCCGCGGCGACAAGTTCATCAAGAGTCAGTCGCGGCGCGTGGTTGATCTCGGCGAGGATCTCGATGTCGAACTTGCCGTAGTCTTCGAGCTTCGCACGATCGACGCCGAAAAACCTCGGCAAGTCTCTCAAATCCTCGGGGCCGACCTCGATGGACACCCCCTCGGGGATTTCCAGTGAACTCAGATCTCCCCGGCAATGACCGGGCAGAATGACTCGGTCGATCCCTTCGGGGACGCGAAGATGTCGGGCGACCCACTTCGGAGTCATCAGCGCGGCGACGGAAATCGGGAGCGCGGCGACCTCCGCCTCGAACCCGATTCGGGGTCCGAGGTCACGGACGACTTCGCGGAGCGCAGGCTCGGCCAGGGTTCCGGTGACGAACAAGATCTTCATGGTCGGGTCGGTTGCCCGAAAGTCGGTTGAGCGTTTTGCGTCTGCAATCACGATCGGCCTAGCGAATCGCACCGCCGTTCACGCGGATGACCTGCCCAGTGAGAAACCTGGCTTGCGGGCCGATGAGGAATCGCGCCGTGTCGGCGACATCTTCAGGCGTTCCCCAGCGCCGCAGGGGTGTCTCGCGGATGACCCGCTCGTGCCAGACCGAGCTTGTGGTCTCACCCCACGACGTCTTGATCCAGCCGGGAGCAATTGCATTGACCCGGACGGTCGGTGCGAGGCTCAAAGCCAGGCTCCGCGTGAAACCGAGAACCGCCGCCTTTGTGGCGGCGAAAAGTTCTCCGGAATCGCCCTCCATCCCGGTTTCAGCCTGATCCCAGCCCATGGTAACGATGGTCCCGTCACCACGCTCCTTCATGCGACGGCCGACATCCCGGCAAATCCTCACGGTGGCCACGACGTCAACAGCCAGGAGCGTATCAAGCTTCGCGTCAAAATCCAGGTCGCGACCCGCGCCCGTCAATATGTCGGCTCCGGCGATCTGGAGCCACGCATCGATTCCGTCCCAAAGATTCCAGGCTTCGTTGACCAGTCGGTCGCACGCGGTACGGTCGGCGATATCCGCCATCAGGACTTCGGAACGTGAGCCGCGTTTTCGGACCTCGTTCGCAACGTCGTTTGCCGCCTCTCGGGACGACTTGCCATGCACAAGCACGTCCGCCCCGGCGTCGGCCAGGGCGAGAGCGATCGCGCGACCGATCCCCGTTGTGGAACCAAGGACTGCCGCCCGAAGTCCTTGCAATTCACGAGGGGAGCGTATCAAATCCATGGCGGGCGCGGTCTCAAAATCCGGACGGGCGCTTCGGCGGCCGATGATTTCCTGAAGCCATCCTACGAAATCGTGCGGAAATCGACCAGCGCGGGGGCAGGCAGAACAGGAAGGTTGCAAAGTCAGTGATGGCCGGTGATCGATTGAGACTCGCTCTCCCGGCAATTGGCCATCGGCCATTGAGCATCCTCGATCGGGAGAACACGACTTTGCAATCGTCCTGCCAGCCGGAAGCGGTCGAGATCGTCAGAATTTTGGCAGGCCTGCCCTCGTAACCCG
>JAYUFP010000159.1:0-2347 GCA_043738665.1 Isosphaeraceae bacterium | reverse complement strand
AAACGACCGGCGACCTATCGTCGCGGTCTTGCTTGAGTACGAACTGAGGGAGCGACCTCAGGCACGCTTCCAGGAGTTGAAGTTCCCAGCCCAACGGGGGCCTCATCACCAACCCCCGCTCTTTGCGCATCGCCGAAGGATATCCCTCGGGAGCCGCCACTTCCCAGCCGTGAGCCTCCGCGGCTTCGAGGTCGACCACCTGAATCTCGGTCCGGTCGCCGAAGGTGACGCTCAGGGCCACGGTTTCGCGGGCACTTTCCTCGTCCGAGGCGTCCCCCTCTCGGAGCCGTAGCAGAGCATCGAAATCTTCATAAAGCGCGAAGCCGGGGGTCATGCCGAGCTGGCCGATCACCGCCGCGTACCAGGGGCCGCTCTCGAATCGGTCGCAGGCGATCTTGATCGTTTCTTCGGAAGCCACGCGCTGCCAGGGGGCGGCCCGGTAGTATTCGGCCGCGGCCTGGAAGAACGAGGCGACCTGTCGCTCGGTCACGCCCGGCATTTCGAGCAGTCCGGGCGAGAGGGTTCGTCCGCAGACATGGGCGACGAGTTGTTCGACGATCTCCTCCATCAGGTCGAGCCGTTCGTAAACCGTGCGCTGAATGCGGACGTCGTCGAGGTGCGGCTCGAGGTCGTCCCAGAGTTCGGAATCGCGGACCTGGATCTCCGAAGGGCGGTGAGGCTCACCCATGGCGGGCTTTTCCATCGCCTTGACGAGCTTATCCCAGAGGACCATCGACGTGGGTGGATGGTCGACGATCTCTTGCGCCAGGATCAACTCATCGGTTCGGCTCACGACCATCACGAACCAGGGGCGGACCGGATCCGCGTCGACGTTGATCCAGATCGGCAGTTGCCGGAACTCCGCCTGCCAGACGGCGTCGGCGCTTTGCGGGAGCTTCGTCAGCCGCTTCTTGACGAGTGGGGTGGGGCCTTTCGCCTTGGGCTTGGCCTTGACGGCCTTCGATCGGGGACGTGTGTCACTCGCGCCGACGCTCTTGCGGCGGATCCAGTCGAGCGAGCCGTGTGCCGTGCGCCAGGCGCGGAGGTTGCCGGCGGCATAACTCGCGGCCTCGCTGTGCCCGCCGGGCTCGATGAACCGGGGCGGGGTCGGCGGGATCGGGAGACGGCCCGTCAGGTAGTCGGGGACGAACGTGTTTGACTTCTTCGCGGCCGCGAGCAAGGCCTGCGTGTGTGCGGAATCCCCCTCGCGGCGGAACGCCAGAAGGACCGCGCTATAGGTCCATGTGGCCGACTCCTCGTCGTAACGCTTCAGGAGCGCGGCGAGGTCGTCCTCACGCCCCAGCTCCAGCAGGCAGGCGGCAAGGATGTAGCGAATCCCCTGGTTGTCGCCCGGGTTGAGCGCCAGCAATTTTTCGTAGTGTTCGACCGCCTGCTCACGTCTGCCGAGAATCCAGAGAGAGTTGGCCAGTCCGTTCATCGCCCGCATATAAGGCCGCGTCTCGGTGATCAGCCAGAAGTGTCCGGCGTGTTCACGAAACATTTCGGGTCCGATATCGCGCTCACCCGCGGCCACGGCCTCGGTGTAAAGGCGAAGGGTTTCCCGGGGACCGTCGGCTTCCTCGGCGAGGAGCGAGTAAGCGTCGGCGCAATCGGGCCAGATTTCGATCGCCTTCCTCGCCAGACGTTCGACCTCGTCCGAGTCTTCGGACTGGAACGCCCTGTGTAAGAGGTCGTCGGCCTGATCCTGCGGTGTTTCGTTTCGAACCCCGGTCGGCTCACCCATCAGCCGACGGATCATCGCGTCGATCTCGGGGGGCATTTCGCCGCGTTTCACCCGAGTCACCGACTCCTTCTTGGGCGGCTTTGACTTTGGTTTCGGCTTCGCCTTGGCTTTCGGCTGCTTCGGCGCGGGGGGCTTCAGCGGGTCATCATCAGGCTTCGGCTTTTTCTTGGCCATCGGTCGGCTCCCCCTCGGCGGAATCGTTCACGGGCGAACCCCCATTGATTCTAGCGAGTCCCTCGGCTTGAGGAAGGACGCAAAGACGGTGTCGCGGACGATTCACGAATTCGCTCCGTCATGCCCGCATTCAAGCCGACTTCCCATTAGCGCGTTTTCATTTTCGATGTGGAGTTCTCAAGATGCCGGATCCCCGATGATCAATGACCAAAAAAGCTGACCCCGATCTTCCCCGGATCTCGTTGTCGTCTTTGGTCATTGATCATCGGACATCGGGCATCTCGGTCCATCGAAAACGAAACAGCCCTGGACTCCCCATGCGGGAGGGTTGCAAAGTCAGAACGCAGATTGACCGCGGAGATCGCTGAGAACGCAGAGAAGAGAGAAGAAACGAGATGGAAGGTATCGAATCCGCTCTCGATCCGTTTC
>JAYUFP010000158.1:0-2350 GCA_043738665.1 Isosphaeraceae bacterium | reverse complement strand
CGCGTCCGCAGGTCTTCGGAAAGGTCCGGCTGGCAGAGCCCGAAGTCGTGATTCCCCCAGACCCCGACGACGCGTTCCTCCTCCAGGATCGCGACGGTCTCCTCAAGCTCTTCGCACATCCGGCAGACGTCGCCGTTGAAGACGAAGACCTCGGCCCCGCGTTTCTTGAGAAGTTCGATCGCGCGACGTAGGTCCGGGACGCTCTCATGAACGTCCGTCAAGATTCCGAGTCTCATGGGGAGACCTTTTCTCGGGCTCAAGAACGCGGTTTGTAAAGGGGCGGAAGTCCGAGAACCTTGCGACGTAATTCTACAATAAGAGGGTCATTTACGGGATTTTGCGGACGCTCGCCTCGGAGAACGGCAAGCACATCCCGGGCCACCCCCCTGGCCATGTTTGATAGGCCTTCGTCGGTTTGCGCGGCGGAGTGCGGGGTGAGCATCACGTCGTCACGACCGATCAACGGGTGCCCGCGCGGCGGGGGTTCTTCCTCGAAGACGTCGGAGCCGAACGCCAGGAGCTTGCCGGCGTCGAGCGCGTCCGCCACGGCCATTTCGACCACGACCGGCCCCCGGCACGCGTTGATCAGGATCGCGTCGGACCGCATGAGCGCGAGGGCCTCGCGGTTAATCATATGTCGGGTGCTCGCGTCGAGAGGGACGTGCAGCGTGACATATTCCGAAGCCCGAAGCACCTCCTCGAAACTCATGCGTTTCGCTCCCGCCTTGGTCTCGACGTCCGCCGGCGCGGCCACGATGTCGGTGTAGAGCACCTTCATGTCGAACGCATCGTGCGCGATCGTGCCCACTTTTCGGCCGATCCTGCCGAAGCCGATGATTCCGAGCGTCCGCCCGTGGATATCGCGGCCGGTCCAACGTGTGCGGTCGTGATGCCGGTAGTCGGCGACCGCGGCCGACATCCGCTGGAAGTTCTTTGAGAGTCCGATCATCATCGCGAAGACGTGTTCGGCGACGCTCTGCGTGTTCGCCCCGGGGGTGTAAACCACCTGAATTCCACGCTCGGTCGCCGCGTCGATGTCGATCGCGTCGTAACCGACTCCGTGCCGTCCGACGACTTTGAGGGCTTTGCCCGCGTCCATCAGGGCCGCGTCGACGACCCCCCCGGTGCGGATGATCAATCCGTCGGCTCCGACAACCTCACGCTGAAGGGTCGCCGCGTCGGTCCCCGAGGCCATCCGCAGCTCGCTCGACTCATGCAACAGACGCATTCCGGCGTCGTGCATCTTGGTCAAGGACAGAATCACAGGACGTTCCGCCGGCATGAGTCGATGATTCCCTTGGGAAGAGTTCGGACTGCGGATCGCGAACGGCGGATGGCGGACTCGGAAAGTGAATGGACCCGCATCCGGAATTCGCCATCCGCCATCCGGAATTCGCCATCCGGCATTCCCTGCCCCTTGGCCGCGCGTGAACTTGTAGACTACCATGACCCGCGTCCCTCTCGAAAGGTTCAGGAACCCTTTGTCATGACGTCGATCGCCGGTTTTCCGGGCGAGAAGCCCACGTCCCGGCCTAATGCGTGGGTGCTGACGCTCATCGTTTTCGCGGCGATCCTCGTGCGGGCCGTCTTCCTCGCGCCGATGGCCGTATCGGGAAATCTCGACGACCCCGACAACTACCTGCCTCTGGCACACTCCCTGATCCAGGGGCAAGGATTTGCGATCAACGGCCGACCCACGGCGTACCGGCCTCCGCTCTATCCGATCGTCTTGGCACCGGTCGTGGCGGTTTCCGGCGGTCGGGTGGCGTGGGGCGTCGGGGCGTTGCATTTAACGCTGGGGGTGGCGACCGTCCTGATGACGGCCGTGGCGGCTCGCCGCTTGGGTTTGACGCCGAATCGTGTCCTCTTCGCGGCGGCCGTGGTGGCACTCGACCCGGTCCTTGTGTCGCAAAGCAAATCGGTCATGACGGAGACGCTCGCCGCGTGCCTTTCCGTTTGTGCGATCGCCGCGCTGACGCTGCCGGGTCGGTCGGGCCCGATCGTCGGCGGGGTGATCTTCGGCCTCGGAGCGCTTTGCAGGCCCACGGCGCTGGCGGTCGTGGTTCTCTCCGCGCTCTTCGCGTGCTGGAGTCGTGATACGCCGTTGCGAATTCGACTCTCACGAGCAGGATGGCTTCTCGGTTTCACAGCGCTGACACTTGCCCCCTGGGCGTTGAGGAACCTTCAAGCCGTGGGAGCGCCGATTTTCACGACGACCCACGGAGGGTACACACTCGCGCTCGCCAATAACCCCGTCTATTACGACGAAGTCGTTAACGGCCCCGCGGGAGCGGTCTGGACGGGCCGCAATCAATGGCTTTGGTGGGACTCAGTGAATCGCCGGACCGAG
>JAYUFP010000157.1:0-2350 GCA_043738665.1 Isosphaeraceae bacterium | reverse complement strand
CCTAGGATTGTGACGTGAATCGGGACGAAATTGACCGACTTGGGGTTCCAGGTTCTCTTCTTGGGAGAGTCCCGCCTCACTGAAACGGCTTGTGACGCGACAGCCTAGACCCGAGAGCCGCCCCGATGTCCCGAGTCTGCCTGATCCTGCCCGTCGATTCCGCGGAGACGCTTTCTCCCGAATGGGTGCTGAGCTGCCGAGCGGGCCTGGAAGCCTCGGGGCATACCGTCGAGGTCTGCGCCGTGCTGGAAGGGGGTGGGCCGCTCCCCGCCGACCCGCAGGACGGCTCGTTGAGCTGGGCCTCCACTGGACTTACAGGGCTCTCGTCGGCCGTGATGCGGGGGATCGTCCGGTCCGAGGCCGAAGAGGAGATCCTCGTCGTCCTCGACGCCACCCGGAATTATCATCCCGAAGACCTGGTACGGCTCGTCGACCCGCTCGTTGTCGGAAAGGCGAATCTCGCCGTGGCGCGAAGGGTCGGCACCTGGTTCCCTCGCGAGGACGATGAGACCCTCGCGACGCCGGTCCACTCCGCGGCCTGGCGTTCGTGGATCGCCAAGGGGATCGGGGTTCTGAGCAGGCCGATCCTCGGCGTCTCCGACCCCTTCGCGGGCCTGGTGGCGCTCACACCGGGGCTCGCCCGCCAGATCGTCGGCTCGTTTCAGCCGGTAGGTGACCGTTTCACCGTCGACTTGCTGCTCCGCACGCGTTGCCGTCGTATCGACGTGCCCGTACGCGTCGAGGGACTCGGCGTTCCGGTCACCCCTTCGCTCGACGACCTCCGGCATTTGAAGCGGCTGGCCGACGATCGCTTCGGCATCCTTTCGCGGCTCGTTCAGTTCTGTGCGGTGGGTGCGTCGGGGATGGTGGTCGACTTGAGCAGCTATGCGTTACTCCAGCCGATCTTTTCGAGCACGCCGCTCGCGGACGGGACGACGCCCCTGACCGGCGGTCCGCTCGACCTCGCCGCGGCCGGGATCGTGGCGATCGGTCTGGCGCTCACCTGGAACTTCTCGTTGAACCGCCGGCTGACATTCAACGATTCGCGGGCGGGCTCAACGCCCCGACAATTCTTGACATATGCCTTGAGCAACGCGCTCGGCATTGCCCTCAGCCTCTCGCTCCGGCTTTACCTACCGGCGCATGTCACATTCTTCAGTCATCACAGGCTGGCCGCCGCGGTGGTGGGGATCGTGACGGCGACGGGGATCAGCTTCACGATGGCACGCTGGCTCGTCTTCAGTAAACCGCGGAGCGACCGGGGATTTCTCGCGGTGGGCGACGTGGAAGGCGGGAAGCCGTCGCAAGGTGTCTCGATCGAAACGACGACGATCGGCTAAGTGGACCCGGAGCGCCGTAAACGACGAAAGGTCGTGGTGGCGATCAACGCCGCCATGTCCTTGAATGTTTGCATCGATAAGTGGCCCGGGTCGGGTGGAACCCGTCCTGGTAACGGCTCAATAACGGCCGCCGCCGCCACTGCTGCCGCTCCGGCCGCCACCGCCGTAGCCGCCGCGACCGCCGCGCTCTTCACGGGGACGCGCCTCGTTCACCGTCAGGTTACGACCACGGAAATCTTGCCCGTTCAGGACGTCGGCCGCCTCGTCGGCACCGTCAGACATCTCCACGAAGCCGAACCCCTTCGAACGGTTCGTGTCGCGGTCGATGATGATCTGCGCCGAAAGCGCCTCGCCATATTCACTGAACAGCTCAACCAGGTTGTCTTCCATGGTGTCGTAAGTCAGGTTACCGAGGGAGAGCTTCTTAGCCACTGTCTTTCCTCGGCGAAATGTGCGTTCCGGCGAGGCTAGAGTCCGAAAGGGCTAACATGGGAAACCCGCCGAGAGCGGCTGCCTCAAGCCTAACGTTTCGTCGGAATTTGACCGGAAGAAATCGACTGAATTCTCGATTGTTTTTTTGAGAGTTGCCCGCTGACGACTTGACGTCCACGTTTTTTCCGGGATCTATCCTGAAATTCGTCTCCGGTGTGACGTACTCGCGCAAGCGGCGGTCAGAGCAATGGCAGGCACCGCCGCCGCACGCATTCGCATGTCCGTCCAGTAAGCGCCGTGTACCAACGTCAGCGCCAAGAGGGTCGCCGGAGCGGCGACGTGGGGCCATCCCCAAACCTCCCGTCGGCACAACCCAGAGACCAGCGCCAGCCAGAGCGGCACCGTCCATAGCGCCGTCGCGATTCTTAGCCGGAGCGGGTAAACGGCCGCCGCCGGGGCGATCCCCCAGAACCGGCCGAGTCTGGCAAGCGTCGCCCTCGCGAAATCGCCGGGTCGCTCGCGGATCACCCGCAACGCTTCGTCACGGAGGATCCGGTCCGCGGCGGATTCGGGAAGGC
>JAYUFP010000156.1:0-2350 GCA_043738665.1 Isosphaeraceae bacterium | reverse complement strand
TGCCCCGCCAGCCTTGGCCGTCCCGCACGGGTTCGGAGTACCGAACCACGTGGCACCCAGCAACAGACGTGGATTTGCTCAAGTTATTTTTTCGCGGTGCGTTAGTTTCCATCAAGCGAGCAAATCCTTGACGACGACGCCGTGTACGTCCGTCAGCCGGAAGTCGCGGCCTGCGTAGCGGTAGGTCAGGCGTTCGTGATCGAAGCCGAGGAGGTGGAGAATCGTGGCGTGCAGGTCGTGGACGTGGACCTTGTCCTCAACCGCGGCGAAGCCGAATTCGTCGGTCGCGCCGTGGATGTGACCGCCCTTCACGCCTCCACCGGCCATCCACATCGAGAAGCCGTAATGGTTGTGGTCGCGGCCGTCGAGTTGCGGGAGTTCGGCGACGGGGGTGCGGCCGAACTCTCCGCCCCAGAGGACCAATGTGGTGTCGAGCAGGCCGCGTTGTTTCAGGTCTTTCAGGAACGCGGCGGTCGGGCGGTCCCATTCGTCGGCGAGCTTGCGGTGTTCGGCGGCCAGTCCACTGTGGTTGTCCCAGGGCTGCCCGGCGCCTGACCAGACCTGCACGAACCGCACCCCGCGCTCGATTAAGCGGCGAGTGATGAGGAGTTGCCTTGCCGCCACCCCCGGCCCGTACAGGTCGCGGATCGACTTCGGCTCGCGGCTCACGTCGAAGGCGTCGGCGGCTTCGGATTGCATGCGGTAGGCCAGCTCGAACGACTGGATTCGCGACTCAAGCCGCGTGTCGTCGGCACGCGGCCCTTCGCGGTGGCGTTCGTTGATCGACCGCAGCAGGTCGAGTTGCAGGCGTTGTTGGCGGAAGGTCGCGTCGGGGTTCTTGATGTTCGCGACGAGGGCCTCGACGGCTTCGTGTTTCGTGTCGACATACGTACCCTGATAGGCGCCCGGCAGGAACCCGGAGCGCCAGTTTTGCGTGGCGACGATCGGGTAACCTCCGGGGCACATCGCGATAAAGCCGGGGAGGTTCTGGTTTTCGGAGCCGAGCCCGTACGTGACCCAGGCCCCCATGCTGGGGCGTGTCTGCCGGCCTTCGCCGCAGTTCATGAGCATCAACGACGGCTCATGATTTGGGACATCGGCGTGCATCGAACGGATCACGCAGAGGTCGTCGGCACACTGGCCCAGGTTCGGGAAGAGGTCGCTGACGTCGAGGCCGCTCTCGCCGTATTTCTTGAAGGCGAAGGGCGACCCCATGGCCGCGCCGGTTTTCCTCTCGGTGCGTAGGTTGGGGTTCGGCAGGGGTTTTCCGTGGTACTTCTTGAGGAGTGGTTTGGGATCGAAAGTGTCGACATGCGAAGGACCACCGTTCATGAACAGGTGAACGACTTGTTTGGCCTTCGCGGGGAACTGCGGGGCCTTGGGGGCCAGTGGGTTCAGTGATTCACCGGCCAAAAGCCTGCCATCGTCGGCGAGCACCCCCGCCAGGCCGAGCAGGCCGAGGCCCATCCCGCCGCGGCGGAGGAGGTCGCGTCGGGAAGGGTGGTCCGGGTGTGGTGAGTACGGCATGGCGGGGTCTCCAGACGGCGTGAACCTCAACCCGCGGGGCAGATCAAGGGTGCCACGTGGTTCGGTGATCCGAATCCGCGCGGGTCGGCCTCGGGTTGCGGAGCACGGGTTTAAATCACCGAACCACATGGCACCCGGAGGCCGTCAACCGTGACTGTACACGATACGCGACATCCTCGGCCGGGAACACCTTCGCTTCAATCGACGAACGCGAATTCATTGCTCAGCAAGAGCGCCTGCGCGTAACGGTCCCACCCGCCCTCGGGGGACTTGACGAACTCCAGGGCGAGGCGTTCCTCTTGGGGGGTCGCGGGCCTCCCGTAAAGGAGATGATGGAGGCGTTGAACTTTCGACACCGGCTCCGGGCGCGCGACGATGTCGGGGCGAGTCATCGATGCCTTTGCGGCGGTGCGGACGAAGGTGTGGTTCATTAGGAAGAGGGCCTGCGGGGGGACGGTCGTTTCGTCGCGTTTGGGGCTGGTGGCGTTGGGGTCGGGGAAGTCGAACGTGCGGTAGAGCGCGGCGAGGTTCAGGCGGTCGATCTTGCCGTATAGGGTGCGACGACCGGGTTTGCTTGGGTCCGCGGAGATGTCGGACACAGGCGGGCCGCCGATGGTTTCATCGAGCCTTCCCGAGACGGCGAGGGTCGCGTCTCGTAACGATTCGAAGTCGAGGCGGCGGCGATTTGACCTCCACGACAGGATGTTCTCGGGGTCAATCGCACGAGCCGAGGGGCGGTCGTCGCCGGCCTGCCGGTAAGTCGCCGACAGCATGATCCGCCTGTGCAATTTCTTGAGCGACCATGAGTCCTCATGTATGAAAC
>JAYUFP010000155.1:0-7321 GCA_043738665.1 Isosphaeraceae bacterium | reverse complement strand
ACGACCTTTGCGACATCATGCGGCAGTACGACGTCACCTGGAGCCTGGGGGATAGCCTCCGCCCCGGCTCGATCGCCGACGCCTCCGACGCCGCCCAGTTCGCCGAACTGAAGACCCTCGGCGACCTGACCCGTCGTGCCTGGAAGCGCGGTTGCCAGGTGATGGTGGAAGGCCCGGGACATGTCCCGATGGACCAGATCGCCATGAACATGGAGAAGCAGGCGATCGAGTGCAGCGAGGCCCCGTTCTACGTCCTCGGCCCGCTCGTCACCGACATCGCGCCCGGTTACGACCACATCACCTCGGCCATCGGCGCGGCGCTGGCGGGCTGGCACGGGGCGAGCATGCTCTGCTACGTCACCCCGAAGGAGCATCTGGGACTGCCCGAGGTCGAGGACGTCCGCCAAGGGGTGATCGCCTACAAGATCGCCGCCCACGCCGCGGACCTCGCCCGCCATCGACCGGGAGCCCGCGACCGCGACGACGCGCTCAGCCGCGCCCGCTATTCGTTCAACTGGGAGGAGCAGTTCCGCCTCTCCCTGGACCCCGAAACGGCCCGCCGGATGCACGACGAGACCCTCCCGCAAGACGCCTTCAAGTCGGCCCAGTTCTGCTCGATGTGCGGGCCTAAGTTCTGCTCGATGCGGATCAGCGAAGACCTCCGCAAACACGCGATCCACGCCGCGGGGTTGGTGCGGCTTGGGACGCCCGAAGAAGTGGGAGCTCCCGGATGAGTCTCTGAAAACCATCGGCCGAGAACCCGCCTGTTCGGTTCGATCAGGAGATCCAGATGTCCGTCTCGTAAGATGCGACTCAGAACTAGGACTTGTGAATGCATGTTGAAGAACTCAAAATCGATAACATCCGCAGCTTTGAGGACGTGACGCTTAAGTTCACGCGGGATTCTTCAAAAACTCCTCATAATTGGGTGACCTTCCTCGGTGAAAATGGTGGAGGAAAGAGCACCGCTCTCCAGGCACTCGGGCTTCTCCTGGCTGGACCCGTCGGTGCCGGCACTCTCTTGCCGCGCCCTTCGGGTTGGGTCCGCGATGAGGACGCACCCGGCAAGATTTCGGTGTCGATCCGACAGGGACGAAAAGATCCCGGGGTTTTCGACGCGGCCAAGACGAAAAACTCCTTCCGCTATTCGTATGCGATAACGGGGAGTAAATCTCTTAAAGTAAACAAGACAACATACACGGAACCTAGCATAATACCGCATGGCCAGGCAAGTCTCTCATGGCTTCGTAACAACGCATTCTCGTCCAAGGGGACAGGATGGTTCGCCGCCGGGTACGGTGCCTTCCGTCGGTTGACGCGGTCGAGCCGGATTGATCTCCCTTCACTCGAACCACCCGCGCGCTACAGAAATTTTTCGACGCAATTCGACGAATCGGAACCCCTTTCCGTGTTCGAGCGGTGGGTCGTGTATCTCGACTACAAGATGGCGAAATCCAAGGATAAGGACTCGGAACCGAAGCGGCAGTTTGAAAGAGGGATCGAGGCCATTAATCAGATCCTGCCGAGTGACGCCCGTTTCGACAAGGTGACGCCCGAAGGTCGAATCCTGATCACCGTTGGCGGACGCTCCGTGCCGACGATCGCGCTGAGCGACGGTTACCGCAGCGTGCTCGCACTCGCGGGGGACCTCGTCTGGAGACTGTTGCAATCGTTTCCGAAGAGCCAAGACCCCCTGAAGGAAGAAGGCGTGGTTTTGATCGACGAACTCGACATTCACCTCCACCCGATCTGGCAGCGTGACATCGCCGGAGTCTTTCGCAAGCAGTTTCCAAAGATTCAATTCATCGTCGCCACGCACAGTCCGTTGATCGCCGCCGGGGCCGGTGAGGACGCGTTGACATATCGCTTTCTTTTTGATCAAGGCCGATCAAGTGTGGAAAAAATCGCCAACGTTTCCGCGATGAACGTCGAACGAATCCTCCAAAGTGAGGCGTTCGGCCTTGTCTCGCCGTTTTCACCCCAAACCCAAGAGAAAATTGATCGGTATGACACCCTCTCCCGGAAGGGGAATGGTAGAACAGAGGCCGAGGATGACATGTTGCAAGAGTTGAAAGATTTCATGAAAGAAGCGAACAGGGTCGGCGGCCCGCCGAAACCGGACTCGCTCGAAGCGAAGCTGGACGAATACCTGACTTTGAAAGTTATGAAATGATCAAAGTCGACCGAGGACCGATCCCGGAGGTCCTCAAGAAAAATGCAGTGAAATGGCTCGAAGAACTTCGAACTTGCACGCCGGAGAAGAAAAGCAGCAAGCAAAATCGATATGGGCATCGGCAAATCAAGGATGCTCTCGTGAAAATGTTCAACGGGAAATGTGCCTTTTGAGAAAGTAAGATCACCCATGTCGATTACGGACATATCGAACACTATCGACCCAAATCGGGTTGGATGGCGTTGACGTTCGACTGGGGCAATCTCCTGCTCGCCTGTGGGGTCTGCAACGGAGCCGGTCATAAAGGCGACAGGTTTCCCGTAGCCGGCGAGGGCGGGCCGATCGTCAATCCGTGTAACGATCAACCCTCCCACCACCTGAGGTTCCATTACGATATGGCGGCGGAGGTCGCGAGCGTCCATGGATCGTCGCCGCGCGGAAAGGTCACGGAATCGCTCCTAGGGCTCAACCGAAGCGACCTCCGAGCCCATCGGTCGCTGTTCGTGAAGAAGCTCATCGTCCTCGCCGACTACGCGAAAACCGATCCGAGAGCCGGCGAACTGATGAAACTATGTGTCGCGAATGAGGCTGAATACGCGGCGTTTGCTCGCGCCCTCATCGCCGGGAGACTGTGCGTTTAAAGATCGCGAAGTCGAGTTCGAATGACTCCGTCTCCGAACCTAGGCAAGTCCGCTAGGGCCGACTTCGACATGGGCACGGCGGCGACTTCCGCCGGATTTCAGGACAACACCTGTCAGGCCGACCCCTCGCGAAAGTCCGGCCGCGGCAAGGATTGAGAGGGTAAAAAACAGCGCGACGTTGGCCGGCATGAACAGCGCCCGCACCCATTCCAGTCGAATCACCTGATAATGCATCAGATAGATTTCAAGCGTGATCCCGCCGAGAAACGTGACCGCCTTGGCGATCGCGGGGCGTCCGTTGAACAACTCGCTCACGACCCGCGAACGCGCCAGCCTCAGCAGCAACACGATCATCGGTAGGATCAGCATGTGCGGCAGGAAGTACCACTGGCGAAGCGGCCCCGTCGAGACCCCGATCCGCAGCGCCAGGTAAACGATTCCGACTCCGCCGAACATCGCAAGATCGCGGCGCGTCGCCGGCGTGGCGAGCCTCGGGGTCTCGGCCGCCGTGGCACCGAGAAGCATCGCCTGGAAGTAAAAGAGCCAGTGGAAGGCGTGAAACACCGCGTCTCCGCCGCCTCTCCCGAGAACGGGAAGGAGGAGGTAAGGGAGAAATAACGTAGAGAACGTAAGGACGTAGGCGCTCGGGCGTCTGAGCAAGGTCAAGAGGTAAAACAGAGCGTAAAAGACCAGGATCTGCCCGACGAACGGGTAGTCCCGCCCCCAGACGACGTTAAGGAGATAATCCGAAGCCCCCCAGGTCCGCCAGCCTCCGTTCAGGAGGCAATCGAAGACGAGTACCGCGACCAGGAACGCCGGATAGATTCGCGAGAGCCTCCGACCGTACCAGTCGAGGAACTTTCGCCGGCCCTTGCGGGCACTCAGGGCGAGGCCGTAGCCGGAGAGGAAGAAGAAGAGGGTGTCGCCGAGCAGGCCGTCGGCGGCGAGCTGGCGGATCGGGTAGTAGGACTCGATGTGCGAGTTGGCGATCAGGAGCGCGGCCAGGGCGCGTAGCAGCAGCGTGTCGGTCATGAGGTGCGTCCGTCCGTGAAGCGATAGCGCCGCGGGGTGCCATCCTTGGCGACTCGCCACTTGACGGTCACGACCGAGCCGGGAGCGGGGATTTCGTCGTCCTCGCCGTGTACCGGGTTTGTCGAGAGCCGCCAAGGTCGGCGTTCCCCGCGTTTTTTTCGGACCTTCGACGGTGAATCGGGTCGACCGGGCAACGCCCATTGCCCGGCCGGACGTGACTTCGTTGAGGCCGACGAGCGGCCTGCGGACTCAGCCGACCTTGGCAAGCGCGGGGGCCATCCGCCAGGAGGCGGCGGCTTCGGTGAAGGCTTCGATGAGCTGGGTGTCGAGGGAGATGCTTCCCTCGTTCTCGGGGTGCCACTGCACGCCGATGACCCACCAGGAAGGGTCCTTGCCTTCATAGGCCTCGATCAGGCCGTCGGGGGCGAGCGCCCCGCAGCGGAAGATCGGGGCGAGCTTGCGAATCCCCTGGTGATGGTAACTGTTGACGCGGATCTCACCGGGCCCGTAGATCTCTTCGAGCTTGGTGCCACGTTCCATGATCACGGTGTGCCGATGCACGCCGCCCTGGGGATCGCGGTGGGGGATGCCGCGGGGCATGTCTTCGGGCAGGTGGACGTAGATTCCGCCGCCGTTGAGGATGTTCAGTTCCTGCATGCCCACGCCGATCCCCAGCACGGGCATCCTGCGCTGCTGGATGAGCTTGCAGAGCATGCGGTCGGAGGTTTCGCGGCGTTCAGCCATCACGGTGATCGCCGGGTGCGGTGCCAGGCCCATTTTCTTCGGGTCGAGATCCTCTCCACCCGTGAGCATGACACCGTCCAGGCGGTCGAGGATCGGCGCGAGATCCTGTTCCTTCGCGAGCGGCGGGATGATCACCGGGATCGCGTTGGCCGACAGCAGTACGTCGTAGTAGCCGCTGTTGATGAAGCTGTGGGCGGCGCGGCCCTTGGCGGTGCCGCGGAAGTCGGTGTTGATTCCGATCAGAGGTCGGTCATTCATCGTGGCGTCCCTTCCTTGCGTGAGTCGTCAGGTCAGCGAAATCCGTTCGTTGACCGCCCCGCGGGGCAACCTTCGGGAACCCTTTTTTGAGGAGAATTCCCAACAGTCAGAACTGCTCCCGGGGCGGAGCTCTTCGCGGGACGTATCCCGTATCCGGGGGAAACGTCCCGCTCGCGACTCCCGAGATCGACCGGGCGTACCCTGGGCGGGGGGCGCACGGCGACCGTTGCTCAGACTTAACACTCTTGATTGGTGTAACGCTTGAGGTGAACCCTGCGTTCGTTGGTGGTTTTGAGTCACCCCCGAAGCGAAGGCGAGTCTAGCTTCCGCGCGCCATAGCTTCAAGAAAAATCCCTAGACTTTCAGCGGTTTTTTTCAGAAATCCGCGGTGTCGCCGATTCGGGAAGGCGAGTATCCACACTCTGCGGGCGTCTCGAATTTCGAGGTGATCAGGCGTTAAGTCGTTATCGGAGATTTGAGAGCCGGTCCGGCCGGTTTTGCGCGGAAAGGTCGGGAAGGCCCGAAAATGGGAGGAAGGGTGACCCGTTTGCGGGAGAAATCCGGGAGGCCTTCAAGACTCGCGTTCCGTGGGAAAACCCCGGTCCGACGTGGAATTACGTCGTGGACCGGCGCATTTCGAGGAGTTTGTCACTTTCTTGGGATCGAAGGATGTCCCGAGCGACTTTGGAATGCGGAGGCTTGCCGCCGCTTTTGATCGGCTCGGATCTCGCCGCATTACGTGGTGTCGTATGTGGTCTGGGGCCTGAGCGGCGTCAAGCCGCCGCACTCCAAAGGGGCGCTATCAGGGCTTCTTCATTCCAACGGCCTTCGGGGCAACAGCCCCCGGAGCCCCCGGATAGTCGTTGCGAAGATAGCGAATGATCGTCGTCGCGTCGTTCTCGGTGATCTGACCCGCGAACGCGGGCATCTGATCCTTCGGTTTCAGGAACCCGTAGAGGTCCGGCGCGCCCGGCTTGTGGATCATGCGGCTGACCCACTTCGTCGAGCCCCAGCCGAAGAGGTTGGGGGCCTCATCATTAGGGACGGCCCAGTCGGTGTGACATGTGGCGCACTCGCCTTCCTTGTTGAAGGCCTTGTAGCCGGGATGATCTTCAAGCCCTTCGAGCTTCTGCCATTCGGCCGGAGACATATCAGAGGGCGTGGTGATCACGTACTTCGCGAAGAAGTCGGCCACGTCGTCGAGCTCTTTCGGCGTGAGCTTGCTGTTCTTCTTCCATCGCGCCATGCCGCCGCACTGGGGGGCCTTGCCGAAATAGGTCGGCGACTTCGGGTTTTCCAGCAGGCCTCGGAGCCACGACCGCGTGCCGAAATCCTTGAGGTCGGCGGCGACCTGCGTTCCTATCCCCTTACCGTTGAAGACGTGACAGCCCAGGCACTTTGATTCGAGGGCCGCACTGCCGTGATAGAGCGGGTCGCGGAGCAAGACGTACTTGGCCCCGTCGGGCGGGACGCCGACCTCGGGGTTCTCGGCCAGTTCGATCGCGCGTTTCCTGGCGACGTCGGCCTTTTCTCGGGAGGCCAGATAGGTCTTGTCGCCCGCGTCGGCCTTGAACGCGTCATACGTCAGGTAACCCGCCGCACCGACGATCCCGAAGGCGAACGAGCAGGCCAGGAAATGGGCTAAGCCCTTCGGCAGAATCTTGTCGAAGAGGGGGATCAGGAACATCACGACCATGATGGCGGTCGGAATCACGATCGTGCCGATGATTTCGCGGTCGCCGGGGAAGAGCTTGAGCATCTGGAAGAGCGAAAGGAAGTACCACTCGGGACGCGCGGGGTAGTCGCTGCTGGACGGGTCGGCCGGGGCGTCAAGGTTCGCGCCGTGTTCGCTGACGACCAGGAACACGAGAACCCCGAAGACACCCAGCACGAACACGGTGTCCATGAACAACTGCTCGGGCCAAAAGTAGCCCATCGGTTTCTTCTCGGCGTTCTTCGGAGGCGTCACCCCATGTCTGCGGAAGAGGGCGACGTGCGCCGCGACGCACATGACCATCAACGCGGGAAGCACTCCGACGTGGAGCCCGTAGAACCGGGTCAGCGTCTGGTTGCCGTAGTCTCCGCCGCCGACGACCACCTTCTGGAGGTACTGGCCGATCACGGGGGCGCCCCCCATGATGTTGGTGGCGACCTTCGTGGCCCAGTACCCTTTCTGGTCCCAGGGGAGCAGGTACCCGGTCAGGCTAAAGCCGAGCGTCAGGAACAGGAGCGCCATGCCGAACCACCAGTTGACCTCGCGCGGCGCCCGGTACGCGCCGGCGACGAGGACCTGGAGCAGGTGCATGGCCAGGAGCACGACCATCGCCTGCGAGCCGAAGTGGTGGATGCCTCGGATGAACCAGCCGCCGCTCATCTTATGGGAGATGTACCAGACGCTCCCCCACGCGGTCGAGCTTGAGGGGCTGTACGAGGTCATCAACAGCAAGCCGGTGACGAGCTGGATCATGAACGT
>JAYUFP010000154.1:0-2353 GCA_043738665.1 Isosphaeraceae bacterium | reverse complement strand
GGCACGGGGCGAGTACGACCCGTGGCACCCTTTCCCCTCGAAGACAGCCGCTAACGACCACGGTTTTTGCTCAACTTATTGCTTCGCTGCGCCTAAGTGGGGTCCTCGCCCGGGTTATCGGGCGGCTTTTCGGGTCATGACCAGTTCCATCATGAGCCGCTCGGCGCCGTCGTTGCCGATCGCATACTGACGGTGGGTGATCGTGCGCGCGTCCTCGCCGATCGTCGTCTCGGTCCGGGAACGGCGAGACTCCTTGCCGTCGGCTTCGAGAGATTTGCTGTACAGGACGATCTTCCGACCGTCGAATTTCTCGAGGCTCCGGCGGAGCGACATCCGCGTCTGTCGCGAGTCGATCCATACGCTGGTGAACAGGCCCGTCTCGGGTTCGAAGCCGATCAATCCCTGGCCCGTCGACGCGGTTTCACCCTCGCCGAAGACGAAGTCGGACTGCAGGAAGTGTTCTTTATGGGTCATCGACTGGCGGCAGGTTCCCTTTGACCTTGAGGGCTCGCCGGTCCTGGGAAAGAACGCCTTGGCGACGTCCCAGTCCCCCACGAACTTCGCGAGGAAGACCTGCCCCGCGCCGGGGGCCGATTTCGGCTCGTGGGCCGCTTGCGGGTCTTTGGCCGGGGGCTTTGAAGGCTCGTCCGCGGAGACGAACCCGAGGGAGGTCAAGACGATCACGAACGAGAGGTGCTTTTTCATGGGCGTTGATTTGTGGATTCCGGAGACCTTGAGCAACTTCGAGAGATTCATGATATCCGATAGATCCGATCGGAGAAGAACCTTCCTGAGCGAGAATCAGGGGGATTGCAAAGTCCGTCCTTCTCCCCCTGGAAGAAGGTGGCCGTAGGCCGGATGAGGGTCCCCCGGTGGTGGCGTCAATCAAAAGAGCCCTCATCCGCCGCTTCGCGGCACCTTCTCCCGAGGGGAGAAGGGTTAACGTCGGACTTTGCAATCCTCCTGGAGCGAGAATCAAAAGAGTTGGCGACGTCGAGTTTGAAGGTCGACCCTGATAGAATCAAGGATGAGGAAGTCAGGAATCGGTCGTCGCGTCGTCGCGAAATCGCCCTTCGAGGTAGGAGACTCATGTTCATCATGAATCGGTCGTCGGCGAAGTCGAGTGTTCTCGGCATGTTCGGGTCCGTGATTCTGGGACTTCTCGCGGTCGTCGCCGCGGCGGACGCGGGCGGAGAGCGTCGCGTCGAGCTGAAGCCGTTGAAAGGGTCCGACGGCCGCGTCGTCGAGCTCAAGGCTCCCGAGCGCGGGGCGTCGATTCTGATCTTCTACTCGTCCGAGTGTCCGATCTCGAACGGCTACAGCCCGACCTTGAACCAGATCGCCGCGGGCTTTCCCGCCGACCGCGTGAGGTTCGTCGGCGTTTGCGTCGACCCGGACCTCTCAAACGCCGAGGTGACTGCCCACGCCAAGGACTTCGGTCTCAAGTTCCCGGTCCTGCACGATCCCGACGGCTCGCTGGGCAAACGCCTGGGTGCGACGATCACCCCGGAAGCGTTCGTCGTGGATACGAACGGGAAGGTCCGCTATTACGGCAGGATCGACGACCTCTATCCGGAGCGCGGCAAGCAGAACGCCCACCCGGAGACCCACGAACTCAAAGATGCGGTCACCGATGTCCTCGCCGGTCGCGAAGTGAAGGTCAAGCACACGATCGCCGTCGGCTGTCCGATCCCCGAGCCGATTCCTCCGAAACGGCGGCCGGTTCCGGCCAAGTGATTTTTAGGGGAACAGGCGTCAACCGCGATGGGAGCAAAACTCCGGGCCGCTCGTCGAGGACAGTCTGCCCATGAAGGCATTTGCCTCTGGGCTCTTTCTCAACTCGATGCCGATTTTAAGCATACCGCGAGCGCCGCCCTCACTCCCAGGCGAGAGCAAGCGCCATGAGGCCGAGGCCCCCGAGAAGTGCGGCGGAGAGCTTCCAGCGGTCATGCTTGTGGAACTGGAGCTCCGGAAGGAGGTCGCTGAGGGCGATGCAAAGGAAGGTTCCCGCCGAGAAGGCGAGGGCGTCGGCGGTGATCGTCGCGGCGGCGGTCGGCCCCAGTCGTTCGATTCCCAAGTGGAAGAGAACAACCCCGGCCGGGATCATGAGGGCGAAGCCGAGGTTCACGAGATGCGCCAGGCCGCGGGGGGCGCCGGCGCGGAGCATCAGGCTGACGATCGTCAGGGCGTCGGCCGGCTTATGAACGATCGTCGCGATGAACACTCCCCAGGTGGCCGCGCCGATGCCGTGGCGGACGTCCATGTTGGCCGCCGCGACGCTCGCCAGCGCGATGCCCCCCGCCAGCGAATGTACCGCCAGGCCGAACGCCGCGGCTCCCCAGTGGAGCGAGGT
>JAYUFP010000153.1:0-2355 GCA_043738665.1 Isosphaeraceae bacterium | reverse complement strand
GGTGGCTGTCTGACCCGCCTCGTCGCTGCCGCCGCCCGGGCTGAACATCGCCCAGCCGGAGATCGACTGCGCGCCGGCGTTGTCGAGTTTGGTCTGATCGGCACCCTTGGTGAAACTCGGGGCGTCGTTCACCGCGGTCACGGTGATCGTGAACGTCCGCTCCGTGAACAGCGCCGCCCCGCCCGCAGTGGCGTCGTCCGTCACCCGCACCGTGATCGTCGCCGTCCCGTTCGCGTTGGCCACCGGCGTGTACTTCAGCGTCCCCGTCGCGCCGGGAGACGTGTACGTCACCGTCGGCGTCGGGATCAGGGCCGGGTTGCTGCTCGTCACCGTCACCGACAGCGTCTGGATCTCGTTCGCCGCCCCCGAGCCGATCCCCGCCAGGTTCACCGTCTGCTCCGCCGCGTCCTCGTTGATCGCCGCCGGGTTGCTGATCGCATTCAGCGTCGGCGCGTCATTGACGGCGGTGACACTTACCGTAAACGTCTGGCTGAACGATTTGTCATCGCTGGTGATCAACGGCGTGCCGCCGTTATCGGTCACAGTAACTGTGATCGTCGCGCTGCCGTTGGCATTCGCTACCGGTGTGTAGGTGACCGTGCCGGTAAAGCTGCTGGAGCCGTTGGGCTGATAGTTGGTGGTAGCGGTGGGGTTCGGGATAAGCGCAGTGTTGCTCGACGTGGCCGTGATTGTCAGGCCTTGGGTGTTTTTGCTGGAACCCGTTTCTCCGTCTGTGATGCCGGTCAAGTTGATCGTCTGTTGCGCTGCGTCTTCCAGAATTGCTGGTGGACTGGTGATCGCGTCCAACGCAGGGGTCTTATTGGCCGGCACGATCCGGGACTCGAACGTCTCCAGGCCGAGCTTGACAGACTTGTTCCGCCGGATGGTCGTCGGGCGGGTGTTCTTCAGCCACTTCGGGAACCACGTGGTCAGGCGCGTCATCGGTGCTCCAGGCGAGAAAAAAAGTGCCTCACCAGCCCAGGGCAGGTCATGCCAGGGTCGGGAGTGGGGATAAATACAGTGCGAACTACACCGGCCGGGCTTGAGAACCCTGGTGCTCAGCGAGCGGGTTAGTGAAGGGCTCTTTCGAGCAGGTGGGATGCAGGCGTGCGTGCGGCGGGGAGTGGGCGGCTCCTGTCTCTCGTGTGGGGTAAATTTCCGGTTGTAGGGGTTAGAGGAAGCACATCCGGGAAGGTTCCCGAAAATCGTTTCGCGGGTGAAAGTTTTCACCGCACTGCTAATTCCTCGAGCGAAAGAGCACAGCGATCCCTTTTTTCCGAGCCGGCCGTTTGCCATTACCCCGGTCGTGACCTAAGAACCTGTCCAAAATCAACGCCGTGTTTTCCCCGGAAGCCGTTCGTAACTCGTTGGTAAACAATGAGAAGCGGAACGACCACAACTCAAAACACGGTGTTGATTTTGGACAGGTCCTAACGATCCGTTTCCCGTTCGCCAGGCGGCGAACGAGTTCTCGCAAGTCCTGTTGGACGCGCGTGGTGACCGCGATAGTTGCTTGCTCGGTTACCTTAACAATGCCCGGAGATTGGATCAAGCGCAACACGAATCTTCGGCTCGAGCCGCTTATTCCGCATATCCTGTGCAATCGCATTGGCGCTTGAGCGAGATGACCGTTTCATAAGTTCGCGGCCAGTGTACGGCCATTACCGAAAGCGACTTGCACCAACTGATGCAGTCCCAGGACTGGCAGGGGATTTACGAAACGGTCATCTAACTAAGACCAGAATCCCAAACACGTCGTCGTCGCTGGTGGAGGCGTCGTTGGCGAAGATCAGTGTCCACCGGTCGGCGGACGCCAATCCGCCCGGCGCGAGGTAGAGGCCGCCGCCCCAGCCCGGCGTTGCCGCCGACCGACGCTCCGCCGTCGGCCTGGTTGAGTGCGATGAGACTTCGTTGGAGCGTCAGGCGCGACGGTCCGATCGGGATGGCCCCGCCGTTGAAGATGCCGCCGCCTTGGCCGTTGCCGCCGTTGCCGCCGTTGCCCTCGCCGCCGATGGCCCGGTTCAGGGCGATCAACGAGTTGGACACGGTGAGGATACCGCCGTTCAGGTTCGCGATGCCGCCGCCTTGGCCGTTCCCGCCCGTGGTGCCGGCCCCGCCGATGGCTTGGTTGCCGAGAATGATGCTGTGGGTGACAGTGACAGTGGCAGTCGCGGTTACGGTCACGGGCGGGGTGAGTCCGCCGAAAATGAAGTTCGCGATCGCGCCGTCCCGAGTTCTTCCCGACATCGGCTTTGCGTCGGCGATGCGACCCGCGTGGTCGTCAGCACACGCCACGGCTTGGTCGGAGAAGGTGTCCACGAACACTGGCGACAAATCGGCATCTTCACCCATGCT
>JAYUFP010000152.1:0-7338 GCA_043738665.1 Isosphaeraceae bacterium | reverse complement strand
CGGATGGCGGAGACGGAAAACGGAAAACGGAAGACGGAAGACGGAAGACGGAAGACGGAATCGGGCGGAGGCAGTTCGGCGAAACGATCCGGGCGACGCAACGGTTTTGGTCAGCGCTTTTCAATTCTCCGTCATCCGTCATTTGGCATCCGGCATCCCAAACATGGCAATTGCTCAAGGAGGGCGGAACTCTCCTTCCAACAGGGAGGGGATCGTGTACGATGAGCAGGTGGGTATGTGAAACCCGTCGCCACCTCGCCTTTCTCGCCGATCCAGGGCCGCGGCGGTCGACTCAGCTTTCGGGAGGATTTCCCGTTATGAACTTGCGCACGCATAAGATCTCGAATCCGAGAGCGTTCACGCTCATCGAATTACTCGTGGTGATCTCGATCATCGGGGTTCTGATCGCCCTCCTGTTGCCCGCGGTGCAAAGCGCTCGCGAGGCAGGCCGGCGCGCCTCCTGCATTAACAACCTGAAGCAGCTCGGTCTCGCCATCGCACAGTACGAGACCCAGGGCCGAATCCTCCCGTTGGGCGGAAACCTGCAAGGGCCGACCGACGCCGGGTCGGGCTGTACGACGGGGTCCGTCCACGGCCCTCGCGGGTTCGGAATGTTCGCGTTCATCCTGCCCTACCTGGAACATCGGAACGTCTACAACTCCATCAACTTCCAGCTCGCGACTTCGGGTACGTTCGGTCCCGTCGATGCCGGTCTGTCAAATTACACGGCGCTCGCCCAGGTCCTCGCCGCGTACATCTGCCCCAGCGACGATCCCTTGGCGGCACAGGCAACGCCGGGCATCCCGTCTTCGCAGACGTCGTACTTCGCTTCCGGCGGGACCTGGAACACGCTCTTTTATCAGCCCGGTCCCGATTGCTGGCAGCAGGAAAAGGGCAATGGCGCGTTTGACACGTTCACCGCGTACCGGGTCGCCCAGGTCGCCGACGGGATGAGCCAGACCGTTTTTGTGGGTGAGTCCTGCCGCTTCAGGAACGACCCCGACCCCGCGCTCAACCAGTGGAGCCGGTTCGGCCTTAGTGCCTCCGCGCTCGGTGCGGGAACCTCACGACCGCAGGGTCTGCTCTATGAAATTCCCAGGCTCAACGCCGGGATCATGCCGGCCGACACCACGCAGCTCCCCGCCAAGACCGCCTATCCGATCACGACCGACTACAAGGCCTGGGCCTCCAATGCCGCCGCCTACAAGGAGTTCGGCCAGTGGGGATTCCGCAGCAGGCATCCCGGCGGAGTGAACTTCGTCTTCGGCGACGGTTCCGTGAAGTTCATCAAGGAGTCAGTCAACCAGGCCGTGCTCCAATCCGTCGGAACGCGCGCGGGCAGGGAAGTGGTCAGCGGGGATTCGTTTTGAGCGACTCAAGGTTTCTAGGACGAATATAAAATGGCGGATGAGGGGTCGAAGATTACGGTTCAACGATCAATCAATCATTCCCTATCCGTCATCGTTCATCGTTCATCGGCCATCGGTCATTCAAAGATTCAGCTTGCCCACGGCCAGTTCATCCTCCCACTCATCGAGCAGGGGCCAGTCGACCGCGCAGGTGCCGAAATCGGCCATGTGGGTATAGCCCTCCAGCCGAGCGATCGTGGCGTCGAGCGGGGCGACATCCTTGCGGAAGATCGGCCCGTGGGAAGGGAGAAGATAGGTCGCGTCGCAGTCGCGAATCCGCTTCAGGCTGGCGATGAATTCGACCAGGTTCGAGCCGTGATGGGCGTCGATCACTCCCACGCAACCGTCGCGAAAGATGTTGTCTCCGGAGAAGAGTAACTCTCCCATCCGGAACGAGAGCTGGCCCGCGGTGTGTCCCGGTGTGCTCCAGACTTCCAGGGTCTTGTCGCCGATCGTGAGGACATCACCTTCGTCGATCGTGAAGTCAACCTTGCAGCGCGGCATGGGGATGTGGATCTTCTGGGCGTCGATCCTCGCGTAGGTGAGGATCTCGTCACCATCTTCAAGCGGCGCGACGCTTTTGGGGTGCGCCGCGACTTTGCACTTGAGGAGTTCGCGGGCCCGCGACAGACCTTGTGTGTGATCCGCGTCGGCGTGCGTGGCTAGGATGTATTTGCAGGCGGAGAGGCTGAAGTTCATCTGCCGGATCAGTTCGAGAACGTCCGACAGCTCGTCGAGAAACCCGACGTCGATGAGCGCGAACTCAGTGCCGCCGTCGATCAGGTAGATGTTCACGCCAAGCCTTCGCCTGGCCTGGACATTCATCTCGATGACGCCGGGGAAGATGTAGCGACGCTCGATCATTCCGTCAGAAACTCCCGGACCGCAACGCGGCCCACTTTCGATGCTTCCACCTGATCCATGACGACATGGACCGCGACGTTTCAATCAATGAGGGTTAATCTTACGAAGCGACGAGTGTTACGACAACTGCACGGATTCCGCGATCAGGAGGATTGCCCAGTCCGTCCTTCTTTCCCCTGGCGAACGTGCCGCGCAGCGGCGTATCAGGGACGCCCTGCGATCCGCCGGGGCCGGGAATCCTCATTCGGCCTCCGGCGTCCTTCTCCCGCGGGAGTAGGGTCCAGATCGGACTTTGCAATCCTCCTGATTTCCGCAGCCGTCGTGGAACGCGCGGGGCATCGTCGGCGTCCAACTTCCGTCCCGGAGTCGGTTCCGTCTTGCTATTGTAAACATTTGAACACTACCTGTCAGCCCGTTATGGCGAGGGCCGATTTTAGCGATCCGGCATTCGAGCAGGGAGTTTGGGCGACTTGACACTGACCGGTTTGCAGGGTAACCTTGTATCGAATTGTTTTGATGGAAGTCTCGGTTCTCAATTGAGATGGGATCAAATCGCCGTCTCGGCGCGTCGCGATTTTCAACGCATTCGCAGTTTTCAGAATGGGTTGGAATCGGCGATATCCGGATGACGGAAAATGGGTTTGTTCCGTTTCACTTGGCTAGATTCGATCGAGCGTGTCCCCGTCCGTCCCCGTCTTTTCTTTTCCGTTCATCGCCCCGCGGCAAGGGTTTGTGACGCGGAAAGATCGATCACCACGAGGTTCGCCACGATGATCAATACGCTGGTCCGCGGGATGCGACGGGGAAACGTGTGGCTGGGGCTTGCCGTGGTGCTTGCCGGGTCGTCGCCGTCGGTCGGCACGGCGGCACAGCAGGATAAGTCCAAGACCGGCGCCGCCAAGAAGGACGGGCCTTCCACCAAGGGCGCGGCACCGGCGACGAAGAAAGCGGATGAGCCCAAAAAGGAAGAGGTCAAGGCCGAAGAAGCCGCTGCGCCCACGGGAAGCTATGAGATCTTCCGAGACCCCCGCGCCGAAGAGGCGATGGAGAAGCTCAAGAAGGTCGGGAAGGACTGTCCGGATCGTGTCGCATCCAACGTGAAGAGCATGGCGGGCGGGGGTAGCTCGGTCGATCGGGACGCGATCAAGCAACTCGTCCAGGGAATGGTGTTCCGGCTGACCGACAAGGCCAACATCGACGCCGTCGTCGCCCCTCCGCCGAACAAAACGCCTTCGAGAGCGGTCAGCGTCGCGGTCGAAAATCTGATCGATCCTCTGATCTCCGCGAAGGCCCTCAAGAATACAGGATTCCTGAATGTTTATAACCAGGAACTGCTGGAGTCCCTCCCGCCGCTACTGAACAATCACCTGATCACTCGCATCCAGGCGGCCATTGTCCTGGCCCAGATCGGCACGCCTCAGGTGGTTCCGATCTTTGTGAAGGAACTCAAGGATCCCAAGCAGACGATCTGGGTCAAGTTGGAAGCCACGCGCGGGATTTCACAGGTTGTCGACGGCGGACGGAACGCTGATGCACTCTCCGCGACGGAAGCGGCGAATACGGCGAAGGTGATCGTCGATTACCTCGTCGCCGAGGCCGAGCAAGACCTCCCCTGGCCGGTTGAATTCCGGGCGATCGAGGCGCTCGGCGCACTTCGCCAGGCCGCTCTCCCGGCGTCTCCGCAGAAGGCGGAAATCGCCGCGGTCCTGATGAAATATCTGGCAGACGGCGACGAGAGGCCCGAAGTCCGGGCCCAGGCCGCTGCCGCTCTCGGGATGCTCCGCGTGAGCTCGGCGACGTCCAAGTACAATTTCCCACTGGTCGCTTATTACGACGGATTGCTGTCCGCGGCGATCGGGGAGCGGGTGAATGCGATCTTCCCGGACAACATTCCTCAGTCGGAGTATCTGACCGGTCTGCTTGTCGCCCCACTCTACCAGTGCTTCAGCGGGCTCGAGAACAGCCGGGAGTCTGGATTACTCAAGACGCCGACCGCGGCATCGAGCATCGGTTACCTCAAGCAGGTGTCCGACTTACAGTCGGCCGTCGCGAAAGCCACTGTCGAGTTGATCCGTGCCCCAACCGGTCTACGCAAGGATCTCAAGCCAGAACTCGGCAACCGAGTTTCGGCCTTGAAGACGTTCCTCGCGAAGAATCCCCCGAAGGATTTTCATCTCGTCCCCGGTGGAGAGGAATATCGGGTCGAGGCGGAGCCGGCGGTGGCCCAAGCGGCGGCTCCCAAAGCGGCGGCTCCCAAAGCGGCGGCTCCCGCGGCGGCGAAGGCCAAGGCCGGTGGTGGCCGCTGATCACGGGGCTGAGTCCCCTCGCCTCGACGGAATTCCGATCATCGTCATTCCGGAAGTACGCGATTACCAGAGGATCAATTCCGAGCTGATCGTCCGACTCGACGAAGGTCATCCGGTCGTGAGGCTCACCGGCGCGGATGGTCATCGTCTTCTTGTCTCGGGAATCGCCGGACCCTGGAATGCGACCGTCGAAGTCGAAGGCCGTGTCGGTCCGGAGATCGGTTTCGCACTGAACGCCCCCGGCTTGGTCGTGGTGTGTCGAGGGGACGCCGCGGACGGCGCCGGGTCCGGGCTAAAGGCGGGCCTGCTCGCGATACAAGGGTCCGCGGGGAACGCCGTCGGCTATGCTCAAAAGGGCGGAATCGTCGTCGTCACCGAGAACTCCGGCCACCGCGCCGGCCTAAATCACGCGGGAGGGCTCCTCGTGCTGTTCGGGAAGGCCGGGCGACGCTTTGGAGAACGTCAATCCGGGGGGACGATCGTCGCGAACTTGGATCAACTCGGGCCCCACGCCGGCCACGCCCGCCGTGGAGGTCGGTCGGTCTCTCTGGTCGATGAAACGACGGGTGAACTCACCAATGACGGTGAGTGCGTTTCACTCTTTCAACGATTGAAAACGCTAAATCTCCTGCCGCCGAGATAGTCAATCCGAACGCGACGGTGTCGCGCTCCGACGGTTGACGAGGCTCCTGCCGGCAACGAAACGCGTGTAGCCCCTCAGTCGTGTGTTCGGCGGGGTCGAAAGCCAGTATAATCCTAGCGTCAGTTTATGAAATTCAGATCGAGACCCGGGACGCCTCAAAGGCATGCGTCATCGACTCCCACCGATATTTTCGCTCGTTCCCTCAGCGCTTCTGGCGGGCCTGATCGGTTGTGGAAACTTTCTGGGTCCGGAAGACTTCAAGACGGCGCGCGTCGAGGGGAAAGTGCGGGTCGGCTCGCAATCGGTTACCGGCGGTTTCATCGAGTTCCTGCCGACCGACGGAACGGTCGGAATCATGAGGTCGGCGCCGATTAAGCTCGATGGCACATTCGTCGTCGACCATGCCCCCGTCGGTAGGAATGCCGTGGGGATCTTCAGCGGCAAGCTCCCTCGACGGTTGAGTAACGACTTCAACGCCCTGGGAACGCCGATCCGAAGGACGGTGACGGACGCTCCTTCCGCCCCCCTCGACATCGACCTGCTTGAGGAGGAGGCTTCTCTGCAACTCCTCAGAGACCGCGCCTCCGGCCGCACACGTTGAAAACGAGAGGACGGGTCGCCGCGATGTCCGCCATTAAGGCCGAACTCCTCCCGCCATCGGCGTCCGGGTCCGCCCCCGGTCGCCAGCTTCATGTCCGAGTGGTCTATCGAGACTCCAAGGGCGACATCCATCTCGACTGGCCTCAGGACAAGATCCAGGACGCGCTCAACGACGCCCAAGGGACCGTCTGGGTGGACCTCGACGACCCCGAATCCGCCGCGGAAGACGCCGCGGACTCGCTCCTCACGAAACTCTTCAAATTTCACCCGCTGGCCGTCGAGGACGCCCTCAAAGAGGCCCACATCCCCAAGGTGGACGACTGGGGCGATTACCTCTACATCGTCTTCCACACGATCGACTTCTGCCCCGAGACAGACCACCTCAGGCTCCACGAGCTCGACATCTTCCTCGGCAAGAACTATCTGGTCACCTATCACAACGAGGCCCTCAAGTTCCTCGAGCAGGACCGCAAGAACATTGAGCGCGATCCCACCAACCGCCTTTGTCACGGCCCCGACCATTTGCTCTATCACTTCCTTGACCTGGCCGTCGCCGAGCTCCTCCCCGCGATCGAGCACCTCGACGAGACGATCGACGACGCCCAGGAGGAAGTCTTTCGCCACCCGACCCCGAGAACCCTCCAGGAAATCTTCCGGGTCAAACGCTCGGCGCTGAAGATCCACAGGATGCTCTCGCCCGAGCGTGAGGTTCTGAACCGGCTCGCGCGTGACTCCTACGACCCGATCCCCGACGAGCACCGCGTCTATTTCCGGGACGTTTACGACCACCTCGTGCGGGTCCACGACCTCAGCGAAAGCCTCCGCGACCTGATTTCGGGTGCGCTAGACACCTATTTGTCGGCGATCTCGAATCGGACGAATGATATTATGAAAGCGCTGACGGTCGTGACCGTCATGTTTCTGCCGATGTCGTTCCTCTCGGGCTTCTTCGGCATGAACTTCTTCGGCGACAACCTCACGTTCCACGCGCCCCTGCCGAAAATGTTCCTTTTCACGGGCACATGTGTCCTGATGGCGGTCGGGTTCATCGCCCCCTGGATCATGGCCTACCGTCGACGCTGGTTCTGACCCGAAACTGTCCGCCCTATCCGCGAAGGGACGTCGATGACGACGACACGCTGGCGATTCAAGCCCTTCGACGCCGCGAAAATCGAGGCCTTGAGCCACGGCGCCGGGGTCTCGTCGCTCGTCGCTCAGATCCTGATAAACCGTGGCATCCTCGAACCGAACGCGGCCAAGGCGTTCCTCCTGGCCAAGCTCAACGACCTCCACGACCCCGAACTCCTCCCGGGAGCAGCCGAAGCCGCCGACCGGATCACGCGCGCAGTCCGGCTCGGCAAGAAGGTCGTGATCTATGGCGATTACGACGTCGATGGCGTCTGCGGGACGAGCGTCCTCTGGGCCTGCCTCAAGCTCGCGGGGGCGGAGAACGTCGGCTATTACATCCCCCACCGCGTCGATGAAGGATACGGCGTCAACGCCGAAGCCCTCAAGA
>JAYUFP010000151.1:0-7355 GCA_043738665.1 Isosphaeraceae bacterium | reverse complement strand
GACAAAATGATCGGCTTACGGGGTATTGGATGATTAGGAAATCTGTAGCGTTTAAGAAAGACGTTTCGCGCCGCTTTGACATTTTTATCCGGATTATGCGGAGTCTAACGGTTTTTCTACCGATGCTGGTTGTACGGATTGAGCTTCTCGCAAGGAGAACTTACCGCTAGGATCGGCCACCCTCGCTAGTCTGGAGGGTTTGAGGGCCGCTGAAGGATCGCGGACCGCTTCACGTCACGTTCGGGAAGACACGGAGGTCTTCACCATGACCCAGCTTCGGCTCAGCCACGTCCTGTCAGCGGCGATTCTACTCGCCGCGGGGGTCGCCGCCCGGACGGGGGATGCGTCGCAAGACGCGCCTAAGTCCGTGATCCGCGACGGCTTCGAGACGTCGCGGCCGGTCTGGAATCAGGAGCAAACCGACGCGACGATCGGTCTGATCGCTCACGACCGATCCCAACGCGCCGCTCATGAAGGCAAGACCTCCGAACACATCCAGTTCACCGCGGGGCTCGGCAGCGGCTTCTACTTCAGCTACGCATTGCCGAAAGTCGTGATTCAAGACGACCTCCGGGTCAGTCTCCTCGTCAGGTCGAATCGACCGGGGGTCCAGATCTTCGCCAGAGTCGTGCTCCCCGCCGACATCGACCCGGAGACGAAGGAGCCGTCGTTCCTGCTCATCCCGGGAACGATCTACGAAAACGTCGACCGCTGGCAGCGTATCGAGCTGGTCGAGATGAAGCCCACGATGGAACGGCAGGCGCGAGTCTTGCGGTCCGCGACGCGGCGGCCCGTGAGCCTCGACGGCGCCTACATCGAACGGCTCGTCGTGAACCTCTTCTCCGGGTCGGGAATGACCGACATTTTTCTCGACGAGCTGAGCGTCGGACCCGTCCCGGAATCGGTCGCCGCGGCCTACGCCGCAAAGCTTGAGAGTGTTCCCGCGGTTGCCGGAGCGGCGGAGTCGACCGCCCCCTCGGGGACGGTCCCTCGCGGCGAACTCGGACGGATCAAGTTCGACCGCGGTCGACTCAAGAAGCGGGCCGATGACGGACTCTATCACGACGCCTTCTTCACCGCGATCTACGCACCCGGCGCGGACTTGGCGAGCCTGAGGTACGCAAACTTTGATGTCCTCATCGAGGACATTGACGCGGACCCGAAGCGGTTCGAGGACGCCGTTTCCAAAGACTTCCTGCTCATGCCTCGCATGAGCAAGCCGGGAAACCCGCTGGACGCAGACCGCGTCGCGGCGAAGGCCATGGCGTTCCCGTCGAAGAACGCGGTCATGGCGTGGGACCTCGGTGACCGTCTGGGACTCGCGGCGACCCCTCAGGAACGCGCCGAGAACGTGGAACGCATCCGGGCGTCGATTTCCAGGCTTCGCGCCTTGCCCGGGGGGGTGTCGAAGCTGACCTCGGGGACCATCGACGACGAACTCTCGCTCTTCGCAAGGGCACCGAAAAACATCGATTTGCTGGGGATTCGGCCGTCGTCCTGGGGTTCTTCCAACACGACGATGGATACCTTCAAGTTCCTCCGACAGAGGAGGGATTTGACCGCCAGGAACAACTCAGGGGCCTTCTACTGGGCCGACCTCCCCGCGACGCCTCCCCAGGCCGTCCCGCTGGGAATCTGGGGTCACGACGTGCCGCCCGCCTGGGGAGTTCCCCAGGTCCAGCCCGAACAGATTCGTCTCATGACCTACGCGGCGCTTTCGGCAGGCTACCGCGGCCTGGCCTTTCGCGGCGACGCCGACCTGACTCGACCCGCCGGCCGGATGCTGCTCCTGGAAATGGCCCTTTTGAATGCCGAGATCGACCTCTGTGAATCGATCTTCGCCGGCGGCTCCGACCCGATCTCGATCGACAGGGGCTTTGACCCCGACCCATCGACGATGCCGATCCCGGGGTCAAGCCGGTACTCGAAAATCACCAAGTTCCCGGAGATCGGACCGATCGCAGGCATCCAGGCCGCGGGAATAGGCACTCGCGACAAGAAAGGGAAGTTGCTGGTCGTGACCGACCTGAGCGGAGCCTCGCTGAACCAGCCCGGCAGGAGCACAGGTAACAGCTACAAATGGCTTACCGAGCAAGAACTGCTGAGGAATTCGCAGTTTCAGCCGGGTCAGCTCGCCCGCAACGACCTCAAGATCACCTGCATCGTCCCCGAAGGCGCGGTCCCTTTCGAGATCAGCCCGGGACGCGTCCGGGCACTGGAACGGGAACGCTACCCGGGCGGGACGCGGATCACGATCCCCGAATTCGACACCACGGCGTTGATTCTCGTGACGAACGACATCGACATGGCCGAACGTGTCCGGGCGGTGGTCGAGAGCATTCGACCGAGGGCCGTGCAAATGGCCATCGAACAGGCCGAGCTCAAGCTCAAGTGGGTTTCCGAGATCAACGGCAGGCTCGCCGCCGAAGGGCATTACCTGATCCAGGAAAAAGACCGAAAGGCCCGTGAAATTAATGGCGGCGGGTCGATCTCGACCGACCAGGCCGACCTGCTCTCAAAGGCGGAAAAGAACATCAAGACCGCCCGCGAGAACCTGGAACGCGAAGACTACGAGAACGCCTGGCTCGAAGCGCGACGCGCATCGCGGCCGCTCCGGATCTTGATGGCGGGGCACTGGAAGAATGCCTACGACGCGATGGTGCGGGCGAATTCGCTCGATCAGGACATCGCGAACGACGAATTCATCAAAGTCGGCCGGGCACAACGGATCGGCCCGCCGTTGATCGTGCCCGGGGTTGCGAGCGCTCCGTTGGCCTCGTTCAACACTCTGCCGCAGCATTTCCTCTGGGTCGACTGGATGAAATCCGCCCGATTCGGCCCCAACCTGATCCCGAGCGGCAGCTTTGACCAGCCCGACACGCTCGCGGCGGCAGGGTGGGTCAATGAAGCGTATCAATACGACGGAATCAAATCACTCGTTAAGACCAAGCCCAACGGCGAAAAGGGCAAACGGGGACTCGTGCAGATGATCGTCGAGCCCGTGGACCCGGCGATGACCGCGAACCTGCCGCCGTTCCTCGACTATCCCGCGGCGGCGATCCGTTCTCCGGCCGTGAAGGTCAAGGCGGGGGAGTTCTTCCGGATCACGGTTTTCGTCAAGCGTTCGATCGAATCGTCCCCCGGAGTCGGCGGGGTCGTGGTCCGCGACTCGATCGGCGGCGAGGCGCTTCAGTTCACCTCGCGAGACGCGATCCCCGCGCTCACCAAAGTCGTGCTCTATCGCCGGGCCTCGGCCGACGGCGAACTCTCGGTAACCCTCGGCCTGGCCGGTTACGGCGAGGCGTTTTTTGACGAAGTCACGATCCAGCGCGTCGAGTCGGAACCGACACGCGACGCGTCGCCGTCGCCGGCGCCGGCGCCCGTCACGGAAGCGTCAGGAGTCGCCAGGCTGCCGCGGCCCGAAAGGCCGGAGGTCGCGCCGAGGCCGAGGAGGTGAGCCCTGCATCAAATCAAATGGCGAGTTGACGTTGAAGACGTCAGGTGGGCGGTGCCCACGTCGCGCGATCAAAGACGACGGGAAGTCGTCGATGAAGTCAATCGGTAGTGCGGGCAATGATGCCCGTGTCGTTTGAAGTCCGGACGTCGGAGCCTCGCCAGGACGGCGGGGACCGAAAGTCCCCCGGGTTGTCGCAAGAAAAACGTGAAAGCCGGGTTGACCGATTCGGGGGGTTGGTGTAGTTACCGCTCCGTCTTCTCCCCGTACACGGTCTGCCCCACGACGACACATCTCGCAACCGCAACGTCTCGACACAGCCGGGTTGAAGCAGCCGCGGTCCGGTCCCAGGGCCGGGCTCGTGCGAAGGCACCGGAAACACATCCCCGTTCCAGGAACAGTCAGAGACCGTCGCCAGGGAAGTCGGCGGTCGTTCTTGCGAACGGCGAAAGGAGGTCGCGTTGGGAAGCCTCAGAACACTCTCGATTCTCTTGACCCTCGGCGCGTGGGGGGCGGCCACGGACGGTGCGCCTCCCGACGGCACGCCCCCTGCGACCGAAGCGCCGGCTCGCCCGTCAGCGCCTGTCGCTCCGGTTAAATACCTGGAGGCGGGGGCCCGGTTGTTCAACAGCGGCCAGTACGAAACGGCCGCAAAGTACATTAACGCCGCGCAGTCGTTCCGCGAGCAGCTCTCGCCGAGCGAGCAAACCGTCCTCGACGCCTATCTGCGTGAAATGGCCAAGATGCCGGCTCCGGCCGACGCACCGGCACCGGCACCGGCCGCCGCTCCGGCCGCGGCACCGACCCCTTCGCCTTCGTCCCCCGCGATCACGGCGGCCCCCGCGGCCGACCCGTCGGCCGCGAGCGACCCGGCCGCGGCGGCGACGCCCGCGACGGCTCCGGGTGGGGCCGATTCCAAGGCGCGGGGCAAGAAGCTGCTGGCCGACGCCCGCGAGCAACTGCGCTCCGGAAATTACGACGACGCGGCGGCCATGGTCGAGCAGGCCCGCGCCCTGAACGTGCGCTGGGGCCTCTTCGACGACACCCCGGCGAAGGTGGCCGCGGACGTCGCCAAGGCGCGCCCCAAGGCCGTGGCCTCCACCCCCTCCGACCAGCCCAAGAGCCGACAGGCCGCGAAGGCCCGGCTCAAGGACGCCCGCTCGGCGATCGCCGCGAAGCAATTCGAGCAGGCCGAAGCGATCGCGATGGACGTCAAGGGTTGGAACCTCTCCTACGGCTTGTGGGAAGACACCCCTGACAAGGTCGCCGCCGCCGCCCGCGTGCTCCGTCGCCGCGACGCGATCCGCAACGGCAGCCCGAAAGACCAGCCCAGCCAGGGCGTTTACGACGCGCTCATGACGGAGTCACGCCAGCTTCTCGCCGCCGGCCGTCTCGACGAGGCCGAGGAGAAAGCCAAGCGTGCCCACCGCATGAACATCGTCCCCGGTCTGACCGCCGACCGCGCCGAGGCCGTGCTCCACGACGTGGCGATGGCTCGCGCCCGCCAGCCCAAGAGCGACCAGGCGGTGGCCGTCGCGAGTGGTGACGGCAAGGTCGCCAACGTTCCGGCACTCGCCCCGGCTCCCGAGTCGGCCAGTGAGACCGCTGAGAATCAGGGGAACGACCTTCTGAACAAGGGCGACGCCAAGGGTGCGGCCGCCAAGTTCGCCGAGGCCGAGCAGTTCCGCGTGAAGGAAGCGGGTCCGACCGCCGAAACTCCGGTCGCCCTGGCTCCCCCGGCGGCGGCCGATGCCCCGGCCCCGATCGAAGGCCCCGCGGCGATCGCCTCGCTCCCAAGCGCGGCCCCCGCTCCGGCGGCCCCGGCCGCGATGAACCGCGGCGAGATGATGCTCGCCGAGGCCAAGGCCCTTTACCAACAGGGCAACTACCTCGCCGCCAAGCAGAAGGCCGAGGAAGCCAAGACCGTCAAGGCGGGCGTCGATGATCAGGCCGACGAGATGATCGCGCAGATCGCCCTGGCCTCTCAGGGTGGTGCCCTCAGCATGTATGAGAGCGCCCTGGAAGCCGTCCGCAAAGGCGACGTCAACCGCGCCAGGGACCTTCTCACCGAGGTTTCCGCGTCGGGCGACGGCATCGACGACGGGCTCCGCACGAAAGTGACGAGCCTGCTCGCCAAGCTCCCCAAGGACGCCGCCGGCAAGGCCACCGTCACCGACCAGATCGTCCCGGGAGACGACGGCGACACCCTCGCCGCCCAGAAGCTCAACGCCGAGGTGGGCACCAAGCTCGCCGAAGCCCGCAGGCTTCAGGAGACCGACCCCGACAAGGCGATCGCGATGTACGACCAGACCCTCAAGGGCGTGAAGAACGCGGGCTTGCCCGACAACCTCAGCAAGCCGATGGTCCGGCGCCTCGAAGTCGCGCTCGAACTCGCCAAGAAGGACAAGGTCGGCTTCGACGTCAAGATGAAGGACAAGGCGTACCGCACCGAGATCGAGCAGAAGCGTCTGCGGATTCTCGAAGCCGACAACGCCAAGAAGGCCCGCATGAAGGAATTCATGGACAAGGGCACCACGGCGATGGAGACCGGCAAGTACGACGAGGCCTACAAGTACGCCAAGCAGGCCCAGGAAATCGACCCCAATGACGTCACCCCGGTCGCCCTGGCGTTCAAGGCCCGCATCGAAGGCCGGGTCAAGCGGAACCAGCAGATCCGTGACGCCGCGGAGAACGGCGTGGTCACCGCCTTCCAGGGCGTCGATGACGCCGCGATCCTTGACCCCGAAGTCCAGATGAACGGGATCAAGTACGCGACCAGCTTCAAGGACCTGACCCGCGAACGTCTCCGGACCAACGCGCGGCTGGAGCCCAAGAAGGACCCCAAGGTTCTCGAGATCGAGTCGAAGCTGAACTCGCCCGTCACGCTCAACATGGACAAGCAGCCCTTGAGCGAGGCGATCACGTTCCTGCGCAACTACACGGGCCTCAACATCGAGCTCGACCCGAAAGCCCTCTCCGACGAGAACGTGACCTCGGCCTCTCCGGTCGACATCCACGTCACGAACATCCGGCTCAAAAGCGCGTTGAAGATCATCCTTCGGCCGCTCGGCCTGGTCTACGACGTCCGCGACGAGGTGTTGCTGATCACCAGCCCTCAGTCGAACCTGAAGGAAACGTCCAGCAGGCCTTATTACGTCGGCGACCTGATGATGCCGCCGGGTAAGACCCAGAACGGCCCCTACGGGGTTCCGAACTCGATGGCGGCGATGAACGACCCCGCCCTCGCTCAGGCCCAGGCGCTTCAAGCGACCAACCCGGGCATGGCGGTGGGGACAAACAACGCGTCGGGAACCCAGGCGAGCTTCGGCGACCGGCCGAACGTCGACATGACCCCGCTGGTCCAGCTCATCAGCACGTCGATCGCGCCGGGCACATGGCGGATCTACGACACGAACGGCCAGGACATGTCCGGGGCCTACGGAATGGGCGGCGGTTTCGGTGGCGGCGGCGGCGGCGGTGCCGGCGCTCAAGACACCCAGCCGATCGGCTCGATCACGCCGTTCTTCCTCAGCATCAGCTTGATCATCCGTCACACGGCGGAGATCCACGACCAGGTGGCCGACTTGCTCCGGCAGCTCCGCCGGCTTCAGGACCTTCAGGTCTCGATCGAAGTCCGGTTCATCACGGTCAGCGACAACTTCTTCGAGCAGATCGGCGTGAACTTCGACTTCGCCATCAACTCGAACGCCATCGGCAAGCACAGCACGCTCGCGGTGCAGAACCCGGCGACCTCGCTCTTCGGCATCGGCGGGACGGGCGGCGGTGCCCTGGGCGGCGGCATCGGCGGCGGCGGCCTCGGCGGCGGCGGTAGCCTTGGCGGCGGCGGCGGGCAAGGCGGCGGCGGCGGCGGCGGCGGGCAAGGCGGCGGCGGCGGCGGCGG
>JAYUFP010000150.1:0-2366 GCA_043738665.1 Isosphaeraceae bacterium | reverse complement strand
TTCCCGGTTCGGAGGTCGATGGTTCCGTTCCGGCAGTTGAACAACCAAGGGTCGGAATCCATGTCGGGCGGAAGGATCGGGATCCCGAGTTCCGACTCGGCCAGGTGCAACATGGCCGCGATCTTGTCGCGTTTCTCTGACTGGAATCCCCACGCCGCATGGAGCTTCCTCTTGTCATCGTCTTCAATCGTCGCGGCTTCCTTGAGGATGGCGCGGACCGTCTTCTTCGCTCTCCGTCGGGCCTCGCCCGTGTCGTCCGCCTTCCATCGGCGGCCGTCATAGACGAGCCACTTTGACCAGAGGTGACAGAACCGGAGATCCCGCCCGTGGCGCTCGACGAGCCGTTCGGCGTTCCCGAGGTCGGTCAGGTGCAGGCGGGCAAGGGTGGCGTCGAGAGACGGAGTCGCATGGTGGACGCCATTGGCCTCGACGGGGACGCCATTGGTTCCGGTCGCCTTCCCGTTGCTCGACGGTCGGAACGCTGGGGACTTGCACGGGTTGACCCACCCCCGCGCTTCCGCCCAAGCGATCAATGAGCCGAACCCGATCCCGCCGTCGGCCGTCATCGTGGCCCACTTCGACTCGCAGGTACCGACCTGATATTTGGACGACCCGCGCGACCAGTCGTCCCAGAGTCGCAACCCCTCGTCGCCGAGCTTGAAGAGGGCGAACCCGACATTGAGCCACTGGCCGTAATCGTCGTTCATGTCCGACCCGAGACAACGCAGCGCGTCGGCCGCGATCTGGGCATCCGAGGGCGGGCTCACGAACGTCATGCCCCCCCCGCCGGTGGACGGTTCCGGGAGGGGCGTCGTCGCCTCGACGGGCGCGGCTTGCGGCTTCGGTCGAGCCGTTGCCGCCGCTTCGGCCGCAAACCGTTCCAGGGCCTCATAGAACGATTCCGGCGCGTCGGCGATCGCCTCGATGCCGTTCCACTCGCGGGGCTTGCCGTCGGTCCCCGGCGTTGGTGGACAGACGCTTTGCAGTTGCTTGACCACGCCATCGGGTTTGAACCCGCCGAACCGCAGTTCAAGGCCGGGGAGCCCCGGCAGATGGAAGACGCCCGGCTGGTTCGCCGCTTTGACCTGGAAAGGCTTCAACGCGGCGGCGATCTTTTTGAGGCGGTCCCCGTCGCATCGGATCAATCGGTGCGCCCCCCTCGTCGAGCCCCACCCCATCGTTTCCGGGACTTCGCCGGCGAACAACAAGGCCATCGAGGTTTCCGCTTCGGGTCCGTCGCCTTCTGCGTCGGCGAGCCACCCGCCATCTGGGGCGCGTCCGGGTCCAAGGCAAATCCCGCCCCCGGCGCTGGGATGGTTGCGGAACGTCCGGGCGGCCTTATCGACCGTCCAGCGGGTCAACCCCCAGTCCACCCCCATCGGTTCCTTGCCCGCTGTCGGGGCTGGGCTGCTCTTGCGAACGACCCCCGGCGGATAAATGCAAACCGGCCAGAAGCCGCGAGCCAGGAGCGCCGCGAACGTCTCGCGGATCGTCTTGAGCGATGCGAGGGGCTTCGGGGAGCAAACGCCATTCGCGCCGGGCGGGGGTTTGACCCCGCCGGGTTCATCGTATACAGTCATTGATGTTGGTCCTGGTGCCGTCGAAAAGCACATACCGGGATCACTGAGACGGTCCGGGAGTCGAGCCCCGGGCCGTTTCGCTTTCGAAGAGCCCACTCTATCTCATTGGTGGTCGCATCGCTGGAAAGTCCCACCAGCACAAGCGGTTTCCCCGCCGCGCGAACGACCCGCAATCGTCCGCCGAGAATTGCCGCGCGGACCGCATAGGGGTGATAGTCAAACAGGGTCGTATATCTACCAATCGTCATCAGTCGCACGACCTGCCCCCCAGCTTCAACCGTCCGGTCGATCCGGTGAGCGCGGCGAGCGGCTTGTGATTCAAGACGGCCGGGACGACCGCGCCGGGCGGCACCATCTTGGCGGCAAGGGCCTTCCGATGGGCGTCGTCGTTCAGTTGGTCGAGGAAGGCTCTGGCGTGGCCTTCCGGCGGGCCGGAGCGTTGCGGGTCGGGGGTCAGCACGCAACGGCCTCCATCGTGGCGGACTCGGTCCGCTGCGCCGCTCGGATCGCCTTCATGACCCGGTCAAGGCGGTAGTAATAACGACCGCTCACCTTGACGGTGGGGATGACGCCGAGGCGCGTCCAGTCGAGAACGTTTTGATAGCTCGCATCGAGTTCGTCGGCGAGTTCCCGCGTGTCGAGATACTTTGGTGACATTGGGGTCAATCCTCGGTGTCGGTTTGACTATGCCAATATCGTATCGCTGAATGTGACGCAGTCAAATAATTTAATGTGTGTAGAAAGTGCTCAAAGTGCATGTGGAAAGTGCTCAAAATGTAAGTATCC
>JAYUFP010000149.1:0-2367 GCA_043738665.1 Isosphaeraceae bacterium | reverse complement strand
TCATTCATGAATCCTGTCTCCGTTTGGGTGCCGACGCGTTCGCCGGGCGGAGCGATTTCTTGCGGGCTTCGGCGGTCGCAATGCAGCGCATCCTCGTCGACCACGCCCGCCGTAAGCGCGCGGCCAAACGGGGCGGCTTTGCGAGAAAATTCCGACTCGACGAAGCCGATCGAATCGTCATTTCCGACCCTGATACACTCCTGGATATTGACGCCGCATTGACCCACCTTGCCGACGAAAACACCTCCTCGGCCGACGTCGCCCGGTTCCGCCTCTTCGCCGGGCTCAGTGTCGATGAGACGGCCGAAGCGCTCGGAATCTCCCGGGCGTCGGCGTTACGCGAGTGGGCCTAAGGTACGGTCGTGGCTTACGACGGCACCAGGGGCCCGGGAACGAAAGGATTCGGACTGAAAATTAGGAAACTTTGGACGGCTTCGCGGGTTAATCCTAGAGAAGAGTACGATCGGCAAGGGGAATCGCGCGTCACGAAGGGGAACTCGCTCATGAAGGTTTTGTTCGGGGTCGTCTCGCTGATGGCAACCTTGGCGACGGGCGTCGCCCGCGCGGAAGGGCGGACTTACAACAAAGACGTCGCCCCGATCCTCTGGAAGAACTGCGCGGGGTGTCACCGGCCGGGCGAAGTCGGGCCGTTTTCTTTGTTAACTTATCAAGACGCCGCGAAACGCGCCGACTTTCTTAAGGATGTCACTGAGAGCCGTCAGATGCCGCCCTGGAAGCCTGAACCCGGCTTCGGCTCGTTTCACGACGAGCGCAGGCTCAGCGACGCGGAGATCAAGACGATCGCGGAATGGTCCAAGGCGGGTGCTCCCGAGGGTGACCCGAAAGACCTTCCCTCTCCTCCCCAATTCCCTGAAGGCTGGCAGCTCGGCACTCCCGACCTGATTCTCAAGCCGACCGAGGCGTACAAGATCCTGGCCGACGGCCCCGACGTCTATCGTTGCTTTGTGATCCCGATTCCGATCGACACCGATAAGACGGTCGCCGCGATCGAGTTTCGTCCCGGGAACCGGAAGGTCGTACACCACGCTCTGCTCTACCTCGACAGCACCGGGGCCGCGAGGCGGAAAGACGCGAGCGACCCCGGTCCCGGTTATTTGAGTTTCGGCGGACCCGGGATCGTCCCGACCGGCGGCCTCGGGGGCTGGGCTCCGGGGGCCGTTCCGAGAATGCTTCCCGACGGCATCGGCAAGATGCTCCGTAAAGGGAGCGACCTCGTGTTGCAGGTCCACTACCACCCCGATGGAAAGCCCGAGAGCGACCAGTCGGTGGTGGGGATCCACTTCACGAAGACGCCCGCCCGGACGATCGTCGGCGGGATCGCCGTGCGGAGCCGGAACCTCGATATCCCCGCCGGTGAAGGGCGTCATCACGTCACCGCGCGGAGCGCGCCCTTGCCCGCCGACGCCAAGGCGATCGGCATCGCCCCGCACATGCACTATATAGGCAAGGAAATGAAGGTCGTCGCCGAATTGCCCGACGGCAAGACCACCCCGTTGATCTGGATCAAGGACTGGGATTTCAACTGGCAAGGGCAGTACCAGTATCAGACGCCCGTGCCGCTCCCCAAGGGGACCGTCATCAAGCTCGACGCCTATTACGACAACACGGCCGATAACCCCAGAAACCCGAGTGATCCGCCGAAGCGCGTGGGATGGGGCGAGCAGACCACTGACGAGATGTGCCTGCTGGGCGTTCAGGTGATCACCGACAAGCCCGCCGACCTCTTCAAGATCATGGCGATGCGGGGCAACGGCCTGGGATCGGCGCTGATGGGGGGGCCGGGCTCACCTGCCGGGGCCGGGAGGCCGGGGATGCTCAAGGGGGCGGGGGGAGCGGGATTCCCGATTCCTGAACGGTTCAAGGACCGGCTCGCCGTTTTTGACAAGAACTCCGACGGCAAGCTCTCACGCGAGGAGATCGACTCCATGCCGGAAGGCCCCCGCGAGCGAATCCTCGACGCCTTGAAGCGGCGCCTCGGCGGCGGCGATGATGCCGATAAGGCCGCGACCGCCAAGCCCTGAAGTTTTCCAGAGGTTTTGACGTGATCCCGCGGCGGCCTTCTTTCGATCATAACGAAGGAAGGCCGTCGCGTTTCCGTTTCGAGTGCCGCGATATGTGAACGAAACGTGGCGATTCCTTTCGACGGCACAAAGCCGCGGTCTCGTTCTTTGACAATTTGCGTGGCGCCGAACGAAGCCAATCATGAAGAGGCAGGCGGCCAAACCGATTGGGTCGCACAGGAGGATTGCAAAATCCGCCCTTCTCCCCGCGGGAGAAGGTGGCCGCAGGCCGGATGAGGGTCCCCGGTCTCGGCTTAAAGCCAAAAGACCCTCATCCGCCGCTTCG
>JAYUFP010000148.1:0-2369 GCA_043738665.1 Isosphaeraceae bacterium | reverse complement strand
AGCGAATGCGGCGTTTTCCCGCCGGTTTTCTCGCATCGGTCATCGGCCATTTGTCATCCGCCATCGTTTTTCTCCGGGAAACTTCCGGGACAGACTCTCAGCTCTCGAGAGCGAAATCGATCCAACCGCCGCCCAGAACCATGTCATTTTGGTAAAAGGCGACGACCTGACCCGGCGTGACCGCCGAGACTGACGTCTCGAAGACGACACGGGCGCGGTTTCCAGGCAGTGGCTCGACGGTTGCGGACTCGGCCTGGTGACGGGCGCGGATCTGCGCTCGGCAAGCGACAGATCCCGAAGGTTCCGGCCCCTGCCAGTTCACCCGGGAGGCTTCCAGGCCGATCCTTTCCAGAGCGCTCCTCGGTCCGACCGTCACGGTCCGCGAGGCCGGCTCGATCTGGACGACGAACCTCGCCTCACCGACCGCGATTCCCAGACCGCGGCGCTGGCCGATCGTGAAAGCCTCGATACCGTCGTGTTCGCGAAGAACTCGGCCGCTTTCGTCAACCATCGTCCCAGACGTTTTCAGATCGGGACGACGTTCCCGCACGAAACCCAGATAGTCATCCGACGGCACGAAGCAGATTTCCTGGCTGTCGGGCTTGTCGTGGACCGGCAAACCCCTGACGAGCGCCATCTCGCGGATCTCAGCCTTCTGATAACGTCCGACCGGGAACAACACATGCGGCAAAAGTTCGGGTCGAAGGCCGAAGAGGACGTAGGACTGATCCTTCGAGCGGTCGACGGCCCTGGCGACGCGGGTCGACCCGTCGGCGGCGATCGCGGTTTGCGCGTAGTGGCCGGTCGCCACGAAGTCAGCCCCGACTTGCTTGCCGTAGGCCCAGAGCTTGCCGAACTTGAGCCAGATGTTGCACATGACGCAGGGGTTCGGGGTCCGTCCGGCGGCGTACTCGTCGGCGAACTGGTCCATGATCCTGGCGAATTCGCGTTCGAAATCGAGGGAATAGAACGGGATGTCGAGTCGATCGGCGACGTTCCGGGCATCGACGGCGTCGGTCGCGCTGCAGCAGGTCTTGGAGCGGCGTTCTTCGTCCTCCGCATGAGCCCCGGTGCGCATGAAGAGGCCGATCACGTCGTACCCTTGTTCCTTCAAGAGATACGCGGCCACCGAGCTATCGACCCCGCCACTCATTGCCAGAACGACACGTTTCGCCATTCGATTCGACCGATCTCGGAACACCGCCGTTGAGTCGCATGCACCACTCTCGCACAGACGCGCGAACGCTGAATCGTAGTCGTTGAGAGTTCCTTGCGGCAAGGGCGGGTGTCGGAACGGACACTCCGCGGACAAAAAGAAACCCCGCCGGAATGATCCGACAGGGTTTCTTGATGATCGGTTCAGGGAAGCCTATGTGAGAGGCTTCCGTGGGATCAGGGGGCCTTCGGGGCCGCAATCGGGGTCTTGGCGGCGTCGGCGGCGGGGGCCGAGGCGGGCGCGGTGGCGGCCGGGGGGGTGACGGCCGCAGGGGCGGCGGTGTCAGTCTTGGGAGCTTCTTCGCCGCAGCCGACCATGAGGGCCGGGGCGGAGAGGGTCAGACCGAGAACCAGGCTCGTCCACAATTTCTTCGTCATGATGATTCCTCGAAAGTTGGCGTTTTCCCCGTCGAGAGAACAGTTCGGAAACAGGCCGGACCTCTCTCCCGACGTACTCCGCGTCGCCGCGGCCCTGACGGAGACGAATCTTATCGGGGTCCGACTCCGTTTGCAACACGGCAGACGATCCCGACCGATCCGACTCCATTCATTCGGGCGCCTTTCTGAATCAATGGAAGGATCATGCCCGTGGTTTTCGGATTCTCCTCGGATCAAGGATTCTCGCGGCGAGAACGGGATTCTTTCTCGGCGATCCCGCTGATCCCGAAACGCCCGCCGAGTTCCGCCTCGACGTCAGCCCATTCCAGGTCGCGATGGCCGAGCATGACGAGTGCGTGGAAAACAAGGTCGGCGACTTCCTTGACGAGGTGCTCACGCCCCGGGTCACCGGGCTCCGCGGCGGCCTCGACGACCTCCCTGGCTTCCTCGACAATCTTTGCGCCGATCTTGTCGACCCCCCCGGCGAGAAGCGACGCGACATAGGACCGTTCGTCACCGGGGTTTTCCTTGCGCTGGCGGATGGTCACGGACAATGCGTTCAGAATCGACGGCTCGGGCATGACTCGCACTCGCTCCGACACGCGGGATAATTCCAAGAAAAGGAGAGTTCAACGCGACGTGAAGCCACGATTATAGAGAGTGGGGCGACGCGAAGGCGGGTGCGCCAATGGATTCCGGCATTGTCTCCATTGCGCGTTCGTCTTCGCCCTGAAAGGGCGACACAGGAGAGCCCGGGGCAACGCCCCGGGTTGCCC
>JAYUFP010000147.1:0-2376 GCA_043738665.1 Isosphaeraceae bacterium | reverse complement strand
CGGCGAGAACGTACGGCTGGCCGTTCTCCTCCAAAAACCGCCGGAAGTGAGCGTCGTTGCCGTACACCGCGTCGCCGGTCACCCAGGCCGCCTTCACGCCGACTCGCCACGCTCGCTTGAGCATTCGCTCGGCCAGTTGCGGCTTGGTGGCGAATTTGACCTCGTCTGGGACTCCCGCCGCTTTGCGCCGCAGGGAGTCGTTCACCCACTCTTTCGGCAGGTACAATTCGCGATCGAGCAAGGCGTGCCCCTTGCTGCCGGTGAACGCCAGAAACACGCCGATCTGACAGTTATCGATCCGGCCGGCGGTGCCGGAATATTGCCGTTGCACCCCGGCCGACTTGGTCCCTTTCTTGAGGAATCCAGTCTCGTCGACGATCATCACTCCTCGCGGATCAGCCAGGTGTCCGTGGGCGTAGTCGATCAGGTCGTCGCGCACCTTGTCGGCGTCCCAGTCGGCTCGTCCCAGCAGATGCTGAACGCCGTAAGGGGTGGGGTCTCCCGCCTCCTCGGCGAGTTGCCAACCGTTCTTACGCTCCGCGTCGGAGAGCAGACCACGGAGGTAGTCGACCGCGCGGCGGCGCGGTTCAGAGCGAGTGAAGTAGCGGCCAAGCCGCCGCCCCACCAAGTCGAGCTCATCCGCCCAGTATCGCACATCCGTCGCGGTCGGTCGTCCTTGCATAACGTGGCTCCAGTGCGCAACACGTTACAAGGGCAACACTTCAATTGCAACTGTAGTACTAGAGCGGTTCTCGCTCGCTTGGCACACGATTTGAATGTGAGATTATCGAATGGAGGTGACTCATGAAACCCTTGTCGAACGATCTCCGCCAACGCATCCTGGACGCCGTTGATCGCCGCGAAGGCTCTCGCCGTCAACTCGCCGCCCGGTTCTCCGTCGATGTCTCGACCATCACTCGACTCCTCCAACTCCGTCGCCAGACTGGGGCGTTCCAACCCCGGCCGCATGCAGGCGGAACCGAGCCGACCCTCGATCAAGAGGGGCTGGATCGCTTGCGAAAACTCGTCGAGGAGACCCCCGACGCCACGCTCGAACAACACAAGCAGAGCCTGGGAATTTCTGGCAGCATCATGATCGTCTGGCGTGGATTGGAGAAGCTGGGCATCACCCGCAAGAAGAAGACCCTGCACGCCAGCGAGCAGGACCGGCCCGAGGTCCAAGAGGAGCGGAGTTCGTTCCGACAAGAGGTCGAGCCGATCGAGCCCAAACGGCTTGTTTTCGTGGACGAGACCGGGGTCACGACGGCAATGACACCCGCCTATGGCCGGGCCCCGAAAGGGGAACGGGTGGAAGCCTCGGCCCCGGCGTCGTGGGAGTCGGTGACGGTGATCGCGGCGATCGGGCTGGACGGAATTCGTGCCCCGCTGGCGTTTCCGGGAGGTACGAACGCCGCGATTTTTCAAACCTACGTCGAGCAGGCGTTGGTGCCCGCGTTGCGTCCGGGAGATGTGGTGATCTTTGACAACCTGGCGGCGCACTTGAGGCCGGAGGTGACCGAGGCGATCGAGCGTGTGGGAGCGAGCGTGTTGCCGCTGCCGCCGTACAGCCCGGACTTCAATCCCATTGAGGAGATGTTCTCGAAGTTCAAGGAATGCCTACGTCGACTCGGAGCACGGGCCAAAGATCATCTCTATGAAGCGATCGGTGAGGCGTTGAGAGAAGTCACCCTCCAGGACATCCTGGGCTGGTTCCGACAAGCTGGGTCGTGTGCAATGCAAGCGTGAACCGCTCTAATACTACAGTTGTATTTAATCAAGGCGGCTTTGCCCCATGGTTCCTGTAATGGCACTCCTTCGCGTGTTGCTGGTGGGCCCGCCTCCACTCCGACCAGGCCAGCACTCGTTCGGCCGGGCTCAGTCGTTTCCACACCAGTTCGAACAGCAGGACTCGCACCTCGGGCACTGTCAACGGGATCAGCCGAGGCCCCCTTTTTTCGGGGACGCTTTACCGCCGGCTTGAATTCGGATCGCGGTCAGCACAGCCAGCGCGAACATCGACAGGGTGACATGTCGGTGCCACCCGACCCAATTTCGCACCTCGTACTCGTCGAGCCCGCAATCCCCCTTGCCCCGCTCGAAACACTCCTCGATCGGCCACCTCGACCCCGCAGCGCGGACCAACTCGCGTCGCGGGGTTGCCTCGGGCCCTCGGCACAGGTAGTACGCTCGCTCTTGAGGCTTCTCCCGGTGTCGCCGAACCAAGAGCCAGAGTTGCCAACCCCGCTCATCAACCGGGCCGAACGGCGTCACGGCCCAGTCGTACCAACGAGGCCCTTTTGATCCCGCCCCAGCGCTGGCCTTGCGCCACGCCTTGCCCGGCAGTCCCTCCGCGATCCGGTCGACGGGAGCCCGCTC
>JAYUFP010000146.1:0-2377 GCA_043738665.1 Isosphaeraceae bacterium | reverse complement strand
GACCGTTTTCGACTTCAAGTCGATGGCGCGGATCGCGTGGTTCTCGGTGTCGGCCACGTACAGTATCTCATCAACGAGAGTCATCCCTTGCGGCCTGTTGAACTCTGCCCCGGCGTAGCCGCCGTCTTTGAGGCCGACGATTCCGTCGCCGATCACCACGGCGTTCTTGCCCGAGAGATCCGTCATGACGATCCGGTTATGGCCGGTGTCCGAGATGAACAACCGCTGACCCTTGGGGTCGGCCAGGACCTTACCGGGGTAGAGCAGGGGGGTGTTGTCCGGCTTCTCGTTTTCGGGAAAGAACTGGACGGGGGTCTCGTCGAGGCCTTTGCCTTTGAACTTCGTCACGAGGTCGCCGATCACCTTGTCCAGCTCTGCATGGTGGCCTTCCCCGGAGACCGCGAACGCGACCTTGCCCTCGGGGTCGAACACCCCGATCGTCGGCCAACTGTTCACGCCGAAATGGTTCCAGATGACCTGGTCGGAGTCGCAGACGACCGGGTGCTTGATCCCGTACTCGCGGACCTTTTGGCGAACGTTCGCGGCGTCGCGTTCGGCGATGAACTTGGGGGTGTGGACACCGATGACCACGAGTTCATTCTTGTATTTGGTTTCGAGCTTGGCGAGGTCGGGCAAGACGTGATGGCAGTTGATGCAGCAGAAGGTCCAGAAGTCGAGGACGACGATCTTCCCCTTCAATTCCCGGAGCTTGATCGGCCCACCCGTGTTGATCCAGGCGATGCCGCCGTCGAGTGGATCGCCCTGGGGTTGTTGCAGAAACGCGATCGGAACCGCCAAGGGTTTGCCGAACACGTTGCGGCCGGTTCGTGAGAGGTTCGTGTACCCTGCCCACCCAAGGCCCACGAAAATCGCCATCATCACCACGCCGAACCAATCACGCCGCAACGACTTCGGTGAAACACCCATTCCCGTTACCCCTTCGTATCCTGATGACCCCTTCCTTACGATCGCTGAATGAACTGCATTGTAATCAAGCGACGAAAGCATCGGCGGATTTTTCCTCCGAAAAGCGGCGCCACGACGCGCAAACGGACGCCGGCCAGCCTGGCCGTCCGATGGGTCGGTTCGTCGCCGAGAGGACCGGGGATGATGTCGCGAAGTCGCCTCAAAGGTGGCGACGCCGCCCCCCTCCTGTTAATATTGTGAGAAGTCGCACAATGTTCGGAGAGGCTGAGAGACGCCGGCGACCGCGACTTGTCTCTCTCCGACCAATTCAACGTGCGGACGGCTGGCGGCGGGCTGGCGTCGACTTTCGTCAATCCAGGACAGGTCGGGGACGCCAAAGATGGACAAGACACTGATCGGTTGCAATAGCTCGGCGAAACAGACCGACCCCTTCGGAGAGCTCAAAATCTTCGCGGGAAGGGCCAGCGAAGGCCTCGGACAGGCGATCTGCGGCAAGATCGGGGCGGAACTCGCGCGTTCGGAAACCCTGCTGTTCAGCGAGGGGAACGTCTTCGTTCGGGTTCTCGAAAACGTCCGCGGCCGCGACGTTTTCATCGTTCAGGGGAGCGAATACCCCGTGAACGATAATTTCATGGAACTGCTGTTCTGGATCGACGCCTTCAAGCGTGCAAGCGCCACGCAGGTCACGGCCGTCATCCCCTTCTTCTCTTATGCGAAGGGTGACAAGAAAGACGAGCCCCGCGTCTCGATCCGTGCCCGCGTTTGCGCGGACTGCATTGAAGCTGCGGGTGCCGACCGAGTCTTGACGATGGACCTGCACAGCCCCCAGATCCAGGGGTTTTTCAAGATCCCCGTCGACCACCTTTACGCCATGCCGGTGCTGGTCGACTACTTCCGCCGCAAACAAATTCCCGACCTGGTGGTGGCTTCACCCGACGTCGGTTTCGGCAAGCAGGCATATCGGTTCGCCCAACTCATGGGCGCTCCGGTCGTGTTCGGGAACAAGGTCCGCAAGGCCCACGACGAGCACGCCGAGATGCTCGATGTCGTCGGCGACGTGAAGGGCAAGAACGTGTTGATCGTCGATGACTTCACGATCTCCGGTGGAACACTGATCGAGATGGCCGTCGCCTGCAAAGATCGTGGGGCCAAGGACGTTTACGCTTGCGTCACCCACGGCGTCTTCTCGAAGGGCTCCGCCGCGAAGATCGCCCGCAGCCCGATCAAGGAGATGGTGTTCACCGACACGATCGGCTATCGGTTCGAGGAGCTGGCGCCTTGCTGCAAGGTGATCAGCGTCGCCAACCTCTTCGCCGAGGCCGTCCTCTCAATCCACCGCCGGGAGAGTGTGAGTCGATTGTTCGACTCACTGGAACAGGCGGGCGGGCCGATCGGGTGACGTTCATACCCTTTGCGTGGGCCTTGAAAACGCGGCCCATCCGCCAGGAAC
>JAYUFP010000145.1:0-7390 GCA_043738665.1 Isosphaeraceae bacterium | reverse complement strand
ACGACTTCTGAGCGTCGATATCAGGGGTTACTGATAGGTTTTCGGGCCTTCTCAAGGGGGTCGAGGTGGAAGGTGCGCCTGGAGCGTTTGAAAGCGGGGCGAGCTCCGGCACTCCAAGGAATCGAAGTTCGGGAGCCCTTCGCCCGGCGCGGTCGATCCGCTACCGCCGCGTTCATCCGCCGGAATCCGTTGGCGGACCCGCCGTCGATGCCAGGGCTGTTTCATTTTCGATGGACCGAGATGTCCGATGCCCGATGGTCAATGACCGAAGGAAGACTAAGGGGTCTGGGGAGGATTGCAGTCTCGTTTCTTGGACATTGACCATCGGGCATCGGGCATCTTGAGAACTCCACATCGAAAATGAAACCGCCCTGCCATCGACGCGATCGAGGTCACAGATTCCTAGGAATTCCACCCCGGCACGGGCATAATCGACCCGACGTCCACGATTGGTCCCGCCGGAAAGAACAAAACCCACGACCGATTCGATGGTTTCCTGAAGGAGGACTCGACCGATGTCCAAGAATTTGAATCGCCGCGATTTCCTGGGCCGCTCGCTCGCCGTCGCCGGCGTCGGCGCGGGGTTCGCGATCGGGGGAACGAAATCCTCGGGCCGGATCATCGGCGCGAACGACACCGTCCGGATCGGCGTGGCCGGTATCCACGGCCGCGGGAAGGAACACATCGACCAGTTCTCGGGAATGAAGAACGTCGAGATCACCTACCTGATCGACCCCGACACCCGCACCTACGCCGAACGCGTTTCACAGATCAAGAGCGCCGGCGGGCCGACCCCCAAGACCATTCAGGACGTCCGCAAGGCGCTCGACGACCCGAATCTCGACGCGATCTCGATCGCCACGCCCAACCATTGGCACTCACTTCTTACGATCTGGGCCTGCCAGGCGGGCAAGGACGTTTACGTCGAGAAGCCTTGCAGCCACAACATTCACGAAGGCCGGGTCGCCGTCGAAGCCGCTCGGAAGTACGGGCGCGTCGTCCAGCACGGGACGCAAGGGCGATCGGACCAGAAGTGGGCGGACCTGCTGGCGGTCGCCAAGTCGGGCAAGTACGGCAAGCTGCTCGTTTCGCGCGCTCTTTGCTACAAGGACCGCAAGAGCATCGGCGTGAAGCCCGACACGACCGCGCCCGAGCAGGTCGATTACAACCTCTGGCTCGGCCCCGCACCGAAACAGCCCTTTAACGCGAATTACGTCCATTACAACTGGCACTGGTTCTGGGAGTTCGGAAACGGCGACATCGGCAATCAGGGGGTCCACCAGATGGACGTGGCCCGCTGGCTGATCCCAGGGGCGACCTTGCCGAAGACCGTCGTGAGCCTGGGCGGGCGGTTCGGCTACTCCGACCAGGGGCAGACCCCCAACACCCAGATGAGCGTGATGGATTTCGGCGGAACCCAGCTCATCTTCGAGGTCCGCGGTCTTCCCACCGACAAGTACCGCGGCGAAGTGGTGGGCAACATCCTCCACTTTGAGGAAGGGGTCGTCGCCCCCTCGGACAAGAAGGGCCTGCGGTTCTTCCCCAAGAACGCGAAGGACGGCGAGGGCGAACCCGTGGCGAAGGCGGACGCGCCGAAGCGTGGTCCCGGCGGCGGACACTTCCAGAACTTCATCGCGGGGATGCGAAGTCGAAAGACCGACGAGCTCAACGCCGACATCCTGGAAGGGCACTACTCCAGCGCCCTTTGCCACCTCGCGAACATCTCGTACCGCCTGGGTGAGTCGGTCCCGTTCGACACCAAAACCAAGGCGTTCGGGGACGACAAAGAGGCCTACGAAACTCTCGCCAGAATGGAAGAGCATCTCGCCAAGCGGAACGGCCTGAAGCTGGACGGGCTTTCGTACAAGCTCGGCCGAAAGCTGACCATCGACGCCGGGGCCGAGGCGTTCGTGAACGACCCCGAGGCGAACGCCCTCCTCACCCGCAACTACCGCGCGCCGTTCACCGTTCCCGACCGGATCGCGTAAAAAAATGACCAATGATCGATGGCCAATGGCCGACAGTCCGTCAAGGATTACCGGCCATTGGCCATCATGATTGACAATCGTTTATAGATCATCGGTCATCGGTCATCGGCCATCATGATAGATCATCGGTCATTGGCCATCGTTTATTCCCGATTCAGACCTTGCACCACGAGAACGACCCGCCCGAATTCCAGCCGGAACCGAATCCGACGTTGCAAGAGCTGCTTCCATCGCTGCTCCAGCCGCCGGTGCCGCACGAGGAGCCCCAACCGCCGTATTGGAATCTGCCGGTGTCGCGGCCGCTGCCGCCGTTGTCGTGGCCGGTCGGGATGCCATAGTTGCCGCCTGTGCCACTGTTATCCTGGTCGTAGGTGTTCCAGGTGCCGCAACCGAAGCCGCCATCAAAGAAGGAGCCGGCGTTATATCCGTAACAAGGATTCGGCACGCCGCAGTGTCCGGTCGGCTTGGCGATCTTGAAGTCAAGGCTCTCCGTGCAGAGCACGCTCTGGAGCCCGTCCACCTGTCCGGGGTTGGCAGACGCGGCGTCAAGGAACACGGCCGTCTCGCTGTGCCCGCAAGACTCGTTGAAAAACGACTTGGCCCGGGTGATGATCTGGTCGAGCGTGGCCTGGTCGGTGTAATTGGCGTCGGATCCGGTCACCTGGAACGCGCCCTTGGTGAAGTCGGGCGTGCTCGTTTTGTCGTAAAGCAGTTCCCAGACGGCGACTTGCAGGGCGGCACCCTGGACGTTGTTCATCGAGCCGCTGCCGTAATGATTGAACAGGTAGGCGATCCGCCCCGAGTGGTCGGTCGAGATCGTGCAAGACCCGTCGTTCAACTGGCTGATCGGCCTGGGGGTCACGCGGTAGCTCTCGCCGCCGCTGAAACTCAGGTTCTGAAGGTCGTTGACGCAGAACGTCTGAAGGCTCCCGTTCAGCGATGCGTCACCGGCCGACGTGCCGAGCGTGTCGGCCATCGGGCCGACGCTATTGACCTTCGCGCCCCCCTTCACCACGTCGTTGACGACCCCGAACGAGCCATCGACGATCCCGCCGTAATTGACATAAACCTTGGTGGGGTCGACGACGGTCACCTTGATCGTCTGCGAGTTGACCGAGGAAGCCGGGTCGAGCTGCGAATGGATATCCGTTCCGACGGCGTTATAGCCGCGGGGCAGGGTCTCTTTCAGCAGGTAGTCGCCGGGGTTGAGGCCGGTGAACAGGTACTGGCCGTTGCAGTCGGTCGACTGGCTGGCGACCGGCGAGTTGCAGCCCGGCTTATAGAGGTCGATCTTGACGCAAGAGACTCCCGCCCCGTTGCCGTCGAGCAGGACCGAACCCGTGAGGAACCCGGCGGCGGCACAGCCGGCCGTCATCAGCTTACGGTCTTCGACCGCCTCGACCAGCGGGGCGAGCTTCCGGCGTGTGAGCGACAGTGTAGGCTTCGAAGACTTGAACCAAGTTCGATCGGCATTCATCGGGTTTTCTCACGTAAGAATGAGTTTTAATACAGTGTTCAGACAAGCAAACTTACGAAGGAACCATGAGTGAGTTGGGCACTTCAATGATCAAGAGAGGGAGTTGGCTTCGACCTGTCAGACCCAGAGTGACCACGTCCCGGTCGAGAGGACGTAGGCGGCGATGAGGGCGTTCGTGGTGGCGTGGGCGAGGACCGCGTCGGCGAGCTTGCCTCGACGGTGGTATGCCAGGGCGTAGACCGCCCCGGCGATCGCCCCGGCGACCCATCGGCCGTGAAGCACTCCGAAGAGGAGGGACGAGACGAGCAGAGATGTCGCGTTGAGAGTTCCGGGAGCGATCAGAGAGAAATCGGCGGCGATCAGCCTGCGGGTCAGATACCCGCGAAAGGCGAGTTCCTCGGCGATCGGCACGGTAACCACCGAGCCCAGAACCCGGAAGATCAGCCAGAGCAAGGCCAGAGGTTGTGTCATTCCCGCCAGTTTCGCGGCGACATCGGCGGACGCTTGGCTGTCGGGGGTCGGCTCCAGCGCCATCCACAAGGCGAACACGGCGATACCCAATCCCGCGGCGGGCCACGACCAGGACAGGCAAGACTCGGAAACCGAGCGTCGGAAGGCGAACAAGGCGATTGCCACGGCCCCCACACGAGCCGGATAAAGCAGGTCGAAGCCGGTCCCGTGACCCGACGCTTGCGAGACCATGACGATTGCCACGAGTGCCAACAAGGGGGCGAGGTAGGCGGACGTCGGTGAGTTCGTGGTTGAGAAAGTCTCAACTGTCGATGTTTCAGAACGTTGGAACGCCCGTGCCCCGCGGCTCACCCCGACCAGCCCCAGCGCCACGGCGTTGAATGCCAGCCATCCCGCTTGAGAATGGAACCCGCCGAGCGCGACCGAGGGCGATCCGAGGGAGCCGATCGTCACCAGAAGCGCGATCCGCAAGGCATTCGCCAGCCACATCACGACGGTTCCGACGGGCAGGAGCCACAAGGCCCGGGGGAACCGCAACGACCTTCGGAACGCCCAGAGATAGGCGGCGAGAAAGACCCAGATCAGGCCGATCCCTTCAAACCCCGCGCACTCCGTGGCGATCTCGACCTGGAAGTCGGTCGTCCCCAGAACCTGGGATGCCGGATCGGCGACGACCCCGGAAAAGCCCAGGGACAGGATCGTTTTCACCATCCAAAAGGTCGCGCCGGAGAGCGGTTCCCAAAGCCCCGCGGTCAGTCGACCCGCGAGAATGGCAACGACTCCGAACCCGAACGCCGCGCACAAGGCACTCACGCCGCCGCGTGCGAGTTCACGCCAGGCCGAAACGGGAACCACGGCCGCTAGCCAGAATCCCAGGGTCGCCACGGCCATAAGGAACCAGGCCAGGATCCAGAAAGGGCCCGCCGCGGACTGTCCAAGGCTTCCCTCCCAGACCGCGGCCGTCAAGCCGATCAGGGCCGCGAACGACCCGAGATGGCCAACGAGGAGGAGAAACGTCCGGCCGCGAGTCGACCTCGGTTCAGGCTCTGAAGAAAGCAACTCCGACCAGAGCCGGGGACCGCCGAAAACCAGGGCCGCCGCCGCCACGGCCATCAACGTTTGAGGCAAGAACCGCAGGTAGGCAATCAGATGGCCCCACCAACGACCGCCGTCAACAAGCCCCTGCCCGTCAAACCGATAGGACAGACCAAGAACTTCCGCGAGCAGGAGCAGGGTCAAGCCAAGAACGAGGCCCAACCGCCGTTTCATCGGAGCGGTCTTCGTTTTCGCAATCGTATCTGAGGTCCGATATTCAAGAGGTTGAGAGACTGCGTGACCCAAAAGTAACCATCCGAACATACGGGTGATGAACATCCAAGAGGGAAAGCCAAGCTCAGTCCCGTCGAGCCCGATGATCCGCACGGCGATCGTCTCAGCGGATGCTGACACGGAGTGCCTCTGATTCGAGTCTACAACGGGAACACGTCGGGGTCGGGTTGTCGGAAAAGATCAACAAGCACGATTCCAAAAATCACCGCATTGGTCTTCGAACAATCGACAAACCGCAAAACAGCGGCCAACGAAACACGGATGGACTACCGGAAAGAGAGAATTCTCCAGGCAAATGGGTGTTGTTTCGTCGGCCCTGCGAAACTTCGTCATCCAGCGGCTTCGGACAAAAATCACAACGTTGGTCACGCGGAACGGCGTCGGCGATCGGTCAGGATCATCAACCCGCCGCTCAACAGGGTGAAGGCGCTGAGGATCGAACCGGGATCGATTTCGGGGACCGATTTCGGGGGGCCGGCGCCGGCTTCCGCCGTGCCGCACAACGCCGCCAAAACCAACGCCAGACCGGCGGCCCGGCAAGCTCCGCGAACCAACATAGTCCATCGATTCGGCATCATTCGCTCCGATTCCATGAAATAGGGGGCTTCATATCCGTCTCGTCTCGTCTCGTCTCGCCGTGATCGAGGGAGCGTTCGGCCGCGATCGCTAGGAATCCGCAGGCTTTCTTCCCTCGACATCCCTATCATGGCGATCAACCTAGGTCAGGTTCAATCTTGGGTCGGAAAAACGACATCTTTCCCCGACGTTCCGTTGCTTTGCAGGAACACGACGCGTAAGAGTCGCTTAACCATGAGGATTCGACGCGCGCGTTCCGCCATGAAATGGGAAGAGCGTCGGCAACGGAATGCTGCTCGCCGGGGCACTCTCTCAAGCCGCATCCCCTTGCGCGGACAGTTTTTTCTGCAACTCCTCCGGAGTCAGCTTGAGGAACTACCAGAAACTCAGTTCTGGCAATTCCATGCCCAGTAGGCCATGCGGGGTCTGCTCTTCACGGCGGCCGATCCGAAACCGACGGAGGTTCCAGTACAGACGCTTCAAGTCCAGTAATTTACCGCCTGCAGCGCCGGGAACCGGGCAAATTCCTCGGCCCAAGAGACCCCGTCACGCGCCTCGACCAGCCGACCCGTGAGTCGGCAGCCGGATCGACGACGGGAGTGCCGACCACCGGGGGGTCACGCGCCTCGACCAGCCGACCCGTGAGTCGGCAGAGGCTCTCCGGCTCGACGACCATCAGGACCGGTTTGCGGCCAAAAAAATTCGTCGGCGGTGCCCTGTTTGACCCGGGGCCGGACCGCCTCGTCGAGCACCTTCAGGATCGGGCCGGCCTTCTTGCGGGCCTCGAGGGTCGCCCGCCCCAGCGTCGCCACGGCCCGACTGCGTTCCTGCCCCGTCATGACCCTCAACCGCCGCCGCGCCACGCTCAGGCTGACCCCCTCGGCCCGGGCCGCCGTGGCGAACTCATGCTGCTTGTCGGGGGTGATCTCGACGGCCGGTTTCAGCCGCCCTTTGAGAGCTTGGACCTCAGCCCGTTGCTCGGCAAGTTGTCGCTGGAGTTCGTCGATACGGGCCTGGGCCGCGGCACCGTCGATGGCCTCGACGACCGTTTCGGCCTCGCGGTAAAGCGACTGTCGCGATTGCTCACGGGCTCTGGCCATCTGGGTGACGTCGCCCTATCGACCACAGAAAACGGCGAACGCGCTTCCGATTCGTTGCGGGACGGAGGGCATGGGACTCGCTCCGTCGAGGCCGATGATAGGAATCACGCCCACGATCGCACACACACCGACGGGAATTGTCCACGGAATAGATCCGCCGAACGACGGTTTTGAGAAAGTCCCATGTTCGACACCATCCAATGCGAGGCTGATTTACCGGATGGCTGCACTGTGCTCGGCCGTTCCTTTCAGACCAAATCGTTATGCTGCATCGGGGATAATTTCACGATCACCCGGCACGGCCAATTCATCCTTCACCGCACCCGGTACGAATGTTCGTCGGCCAAGAAGCAACGTGACCTGCTCCTTCCGATTCCGGTCGCCGATGTGGACGCCGAATTCCATGGTGACGTCGAGATGTACGGTTGCGCGGCGGATAACAAACCGGC
>JAYUFP010000144.1:0-7393 GCA_043738665.1 Isosphaeraceae bacterium | reverse complement strand
CCTGCTGGATGGTCGTCCGCCGCCGGCTCGAGACCACGTTGTCGATGCGGGCACGGACGTGGGGACGACCCGGGATGTCGGTCCGCACGAACACGACGCCCGAATCGGCGTGGGCGGGGTGGAACTTCAGGGAGACGTCGCTCCCGTTGACGAATCCCACACCGCGGACCTCTGTGTTTTTCGCGATCGTCCGCTGTCGTCGCCTCGCGGTGACCATGCCGTTACGGCTCCATCGTCCATGATGGTGTGGGATTTCGTGGTTCGTTGGGTCTTGTAGGGTCCGCTATCGCGGACCATCATCCACGCGAGGCAGGTCATGGTCCGCGATCGCGGACCCTACAAGTCCCCATTCACTCAGTTACCGGCGGGGGTCGACGCGCGGGCGGCATTGGCTCCGGCCTTCGGGGCCGTTCCGCCTGCCGCCTGGTAGCGGAGGTTGAGGTTGTGCCAGACGTCCTTGGTGATGTCGGCACGGGGGTCGGAGTAAACCACCGTCTTGGCCATTGCCGCCATGACCGAGTTCGGGTCGGAGCCGGAGACTTGTTCGTTGGAGACCTGAACGATGTAGGTCATGCCTTTGTACTCGGCGATCCGCTGGACCATCTCTTGGACTTCTTTATACAGGGTGGCCAGCATTTCCGACTCGCGGAGGGCGAAGTCGCGCTGGGCCTGTTCACGGCCGGCTTCGAGCTTTGCCTTGATCTCGGAGATGTGGTCTTCGATCTTCTTGGCATCGACGCTGTTGGGAGTCATCTTCGAGAGCTTCTGGGCTTCCTCCTGCCCTTCGCTCTGGAGCGCCATCAGGTCTTTGCTCTTGGCCATCGCGGCGGCCTTGAACTCTTCCTTCTGGGCCTTGACCTTCTCATAGTTGTCAAAAACGGCCTTGAGGTCGACCGTGCCGATGACGGCGGGGAGCGCGGCCTTCGGCTTGGGCGCCGAGGCCGCCGAGGTCTGGGTCGGGGCCTGGCCGGCGGCCTTGCGCACGGTTCCATCGACACCTTGGGCGGCTGCCGGCGAGGCCAGGCATCCGAGGCCGACCAATCCGAAACCAACCGCCACGATCGCGCGGGACGAGACGACCATCGGTTCAACTCCTTTTGCACCGGCCGCCACGCGGCCTATTTTGAGATCGTCGAATCGAGAAGCCCGGGGTGAGCCGGGACGGCGAACACCCCGGTCTCTCCAAACCTTGGGGCTCGCGCCTCGAGGATTCCTGGCAAACCTAGACGAGGTCCGGGAAGTCCATAAGGCATCGAGCGGCATCTTGACGGGAAACCGGGGAATGGTCAAGGCGAACAGAATCCCCGGCTCCGAGGATTACGGAGTCACGGTCGATACCGCACCGGCGGGCAGTGTGGAAGGTACAAAACCTCCATCTCGCGAACGGCTTTGGTAATCCGTTATCCGTCATCTCGGTGGATCGTAAAGGTCACCGGGAAACGCTTTTCCCAATACTGTGCATCGAAAAACGGCACCTGGAACTCAAGGCCAATGAGACCAAGGGTTCGGGAGTGCCGTCCTTAAACGATCGTGAAAGCGGGTTAACTTGGCGTCAAAAGGTCGAGTCAGTTTCCGGTATATGTGAGCACGAAGTCATGGAACTTGACCTTTTTGGGAACCTCGCCAGCCGCCGAGAATAGGCTCAGGAGCAGGCCGCCGAAGTGGTCGGTCTGAACGCTGTAGAAGTTGTGCTTCCCTTCACGTCGCGACTCGATCAGCCCCGAAACGCGGAGTAGTGCCAAGTGATGGCTCACCGCGGGCTGGCTCTGTCCCAGTCGGTTGCAAAGGTCGGTGACGTGAAGCTCGTTGTTTTGGGCGAGATAAAACAGGATGCGGAGGCGAGTTTCGTCGCTGAGCAACTTGAAAACCTGCGCGAGTTCTCGAACGGCCTGTTCGGAAACTTCGGGCATCGTTTCGGCGGTCGCCGCGGCGGCGGGACGGGTTGTCGCTTTGCGGGACATGTTCACGCGTTCCTCTCAGGTACTCGTTGGCGATCGTATTTGAAACACACCGGCTCGTTCCTCCGGCAAAGTGCAGGCGGCCGATTCGCTATGTGCCGCCACTTCGATGGAGGTGGAATCCTGTCGGGGCACGACTCTGGTTCCGGCAGGGGGGATACCGGGGTCCGGAAAAAAGGGTTGGCCAGGGGGGTGTCAGGCGGAACTATGAAAGGCGTGTCAACAATCTCAGATCCGTCTCCTCAGGACCCAAGGGGCGATCCTTTTCGAGTGATCGTGACGTGAGACCTCAGTGCAATCGGTGCGCCATATCGTGACGAAATACATACACAAAGCTAATGATTTCAGGTCTTGATCAGGAGTTGCCGAAGAGCAGGCCGTACCGCGTCAGCGTGCGTGTCAGGGCCTCCCGCTCTTTTTGGTCGACGGGGAAGAGCGGCAACCGCATCTCGCCGTTTCCGCGACCCAACAGCGCCATGGCGGTCTTCAAGGGGATCGGGTTGGGCGCGAGGCCGAGGAGGTCGCGGCAGAGCGGAAAGAGCCGCGCGTGAGCCCGGCGCGCCCCCGCGAGGTCGCCTTTGTTAAACGCGTCGATCAGCCCGATCACGTCTTTGGGCACCAGGTTGGCGACGACCGAGACGACTCCCTCCGCCCCGACCGACATCATTGGTAAGGTCAAGCTGTCGTCACCGGAAAGAACCGTCAGGTCGGTCCTCGCCAGGATGTCGCTGACCTGATCGAGTGAGGCGCTCGCTTCCTTGACCGCGACCACCGTTCCGAGTTTTGAGAGCCGCTCGATCGTCTCGGGATCGACGTTCCTTCCGGTCCGGCTCGGCACGTTGTAGAGGACGATCGGCAGGTCCACGCCCTCGGCGATCTTGGCGAAGTGGGCGTACAGCCCTGCTTGCGTGGGACGATTGTAGTATGGCGAGACGATCAACGCGCCGTCGGCCCCGGCCTTTGCGGCGAACCGGGTAAGTCGCACCGCCTCGGTCGTCGAGTTCGAGCCGGTCCCGGCCAAAACCTTGGCCCGTCCGGCCGAACGCTCGACGACCGCCGCGATCACGCGCTCGTGCTCTTCATGACTGAGGGTGGGGCATTCCCCTGTGGTTCCGACCGGACTGAGCACCGGCGTCCCTTGCGAGATCTGCCACTCCACTGAGTCGCCCAGCGCCTGGTAGTCGACCTCTCCGTCTCGGAACGGCGTGACCAACGCGACCGTGCAGCCCGCGAACATCCGACCCTTGGAAGGCATTCTCCGCTCCGCGTTGCGACCACGAGATGATTCCAGTCCAGGGGGGATCTCATTAGTATAGAGGGCCACGATCTCAAAGGGAAGACGATATCCAATCTTCTTTCAAGAGAACGTTCCGGTACGCGCCTCTTTCATGCACGTTTTCATCTCGCGCACCGCGCGTTCCATGCCGACCATCACCGCCCTTGAAACGATGCTGTGGCCGATGTTCAGTTCGGCCATGCCGCCGATCCGCGCGACAATACCTACGTTCTGATAATTGAGACCGTGCCCGGCGTGCAGCGCCAGGCCGCAGGCGGTCGCGCGTGCGCCCGCCGCGACCAGGGCGTCGAATTCGCGTCGTCGGTCGTGTTCCGTCGCCGCATCGGCATAGCGCCCGGTGTGCAGTTCCACCGCGGACGCCCCCGCGCGGGACGACGCCTCGACCTGCGCGGCCTCGGGGTCGACGAAGAGACTGACTTCAAGCCCCGCGTCGTGACACCGAGCGACCGCCTCGGACACTCTGACGAACTGGCCGCCGACGTCGAGCCCTCCCTCGGTGGTGACCTCGGCCCTGCGCTCGGGAACGAGCGTGATTTGGTCGGGCTTCGTGGCGATCGCGATCGCCACGATCTCGGGCTCGACCGACATTTCCAGGTTGAGCCGGACTCGCACGGTCTCTCGGAGGATTCTCAGGTCGCGGTCCTGGATGTGCCTGCGGTCTTCACGGAGATGGATCGTGATCCCGTCCGCCCCTCCCAACTCGGCGAGCACGGCGGCCCAGACTGGATCGGGCTCGTTTCCTCCCCTGGCCTGACGGATCGTCGCCACATGATCGATGTTCACACCAAGCCGGGGCATTGCGCATCCTCAAGGAGTTGCATAATCGTCATTAAATAAACCGGATTACGTCACAAGTCAATGACGCGATTTGTCATTCTTGAAAGATTCAATCACGCCGGGCTGGCGAAATCCGCCTCGACCGAAACAAATCCCTCAACTCCCTGAAAGCGGCTTGAGTGGACACTTCGCCAGCACGAAGGTTCGTTCCCCGCCGACGGTGAAGGCGACGCGCCCTTTGCGGTCGGGTCCCGCCCCTTCGATCGCCACGATCCGTCCCAGGCCGTAGGTCGGGTGCATCACGTTGAGGCCGGGTCGGAAGACGTTCAGGTCCGCGGGCCCTGACGTCGTCCCGCCCCCTCCCAGCGCCGCGGCGGTGGTCAGCCGGAAGCCGGCCCCGGGTGAAAGGGTCGGCCTTGGTTCGGACCGGCGGGGCGAAGAGAAGGTCGGGAATCCCGACGAGTTCGAGAGGTCGCGGACCTCCAGCGCGTCCTCGGGAAGCTCCCCCAGGAACTGCGAAGGGATCGTCACTTGTCGGGAGCCCCGGAACTCGCGGACCCGGCAGTGACTCAGATAGAGTTCACGCTCGGCGCGGGTGATCCCCACGAAAAGCAGCCTCCGCTCCTCTTCCAGTTCGTCGTCGTTTTCGTTGGCCCGCGAGTGCGGCAAGAGCCCTTGTTCGAGGCCGACGATGAACACGACCGGGAATTCCAGACCCTTGGCCGCGTGCATCGTCATCAACGTGACCGAGCCCCCTTCGTCTTTCCAACGGTCGACGGCCGACGACAGACTGACTTCCTCCATGAAATCCACGACGCCGGCGCCGGGATGCTCGCGGTCGAACTCACGCGCCGCCGAGATCAACTCATCAACGTTCGCCAGCCGTTCGTCGCCCCCTTTGGAGTCCTGCTTCAGGTAATCGCGATACCCCGAAAGCGTTTGGAGCCTCCGCAAGACCTCCTCGGCCGTGTGGTCGCGGATCGCGGTCAGTTCGTCCATCAGCATCGAGAAATCACGCAAGGCACCCGCGGCACGATCCTTCAATCCGGGGACCGCCGCCGCCTGCCTCGCCATCGCCAGCAACGGCAACTCCAGCGCACGGGCTCGCTCCGAAAGTTTCTGAAGACTCGTCTCACCCAGCCCTCTCGGTGGAAGGTTGACCACGCGTAAAAAAGCTAGATCGTCCTTCGAGTTAACCATTAAGCTTAGATAGGCCAGGACATCCTTGACTTCCTGTCGTTCATAGAACGACATCCCGCCGACGACCTGGTAAGGGATTCTGGCCGAGCGAAAGGCTTGCTCGAACTTGCGGGTCAGGGCCGTGACGCGGCAGAAGACGGCGACGTTTCCGAACGTATACTCCCCTTCACGGACCTTTTCGACGATCCGCGAAGCGACCCCTTGCGCCTCCTCGACCTCGGTCGCGTAGATCGTGAGTTCGACCGGCAGTCCTTGCGGGTTGTTCGTGAGAAGCGACTTCGGCTTGCGGCGGCGGTTGTGGCGGATCAGGTGGTCGGCGGCAAGGAGGATGTTCTTGGTGCTTCGGTAATTCTGTTCGAGTTTGACGACTTTCGTGCCGGGGAAGTCTTTCTCGAATTCGAGGATATTGCTCAGGTTCGCCCCGCGCCAGCCGTAGATCGACTGGTCGGGGTCGCCGGTCACGCAGAGGTTCGGGTGGTCGACCGAGAGCGCGCGGACGATCGCGTACTGGGCGAGGTTGGTGTCCTGGTACTCATCGACAAGGACATAGCGATAGCGCCTGTCGAGTTCGGCTCGGACGTCGGGGTGACCTTTGAGGATCGCGACGACGTGGACGAGGAGGTCGTCAAAATCAACGGCGGACGACTCGCGTAGCCGCGTCTGGTAGAGCCCGTACACCTTGGCGGTCACGGCTGAGACGTGGTCGCCGTGGCGTTTGCCGTAGGCTTCCGGGGAAAGGAGCTCGTTCTTGGCCTTGCTGATGGCGGATTCGACCTTTTCGGGAGTGACCGAGGTCGACTCAAGGTCGAGCTGGTTCATCACCTGCTTCACGGCCCGGAGGCGGTCGCCCTGGTCGTAGATCGTGAAGTTCCGATCGATCCCTACAAGTGTCGCATACGACCGGAGCAACCGGGCGCAAAGCCCGTGGAAGGTGCCGACCCAGACTTTTGAGTCGGGCGAGGCCGCCTCGATGCGGTGTCGCATCTCGCCCGCGGCCTTGTTGGTGAAGGTGAGGGCCAGGATATTCTTGCCGGGAATACCTTCCTGCATCATGTAGGCGACGCGCCTGGTGATCACCCGTGTCTTTCCCGACCCCGCCCCGGCGAGGACGAGCAGAGGCCCGTCCTGATGAGTCACGGCCTGTCGCTGGGGAGGGGTAAGGTCGGCGAGCAAGTCCATGAGCGAGTCCGTCCCTGGCGATGGAGAGGAGCGCGAGCGTGCGTTGAAGATTTCTACATTATAGCGCTTCGAACCCGGACTCGCGACGCGAGTTCCGCCCGAGCACGAATTCGGCGATCGGCGATCGGCGATCGTTCATCGTTCATCGGCCATCCCGACTTAAAACCGCGACTTGGCCCCGAACTCGTCCCGGCGTTAAACTGAGTGTCCGTCATCCAATCGGGTGCCGTCACCTTTTTCCTTCGAGACGTGTCGGCATGGATATTTTGGGGATCGGCACCGACATCATCGAATGCCCGCGGATCGGGAAGATGATCGAGCAGCACGGGGAGCTATTCCTCCGCCGCGTTTACACCGACCGCGAGATCCGATATTGCCAGTCGCGAAAGCACGCCATCGAGCATTTCGCGGGGCGGTGGGCGGCGAAGGAGGCGATCCTGAAGGCGATCGGCACAGGGTGGGCGAGGGGGATCGCGTGGACCGACCTGGAAGTTCGCAACGGCTTGGCCGGTGAGCCGAAAGTTCACATCGGCGGAGCGGCCAAGGAAGCGGCGATCGAGCGGGGGATCGGCGACATTCTCATCTCGATCTCGCACTGTCGGACCTACGCCACAGCCTATGCCCTGGCGCTCGGCCCCGGGGTTTCGCGGTCTAAAGTGCCGCAAGACCCCTCCGCTCCCGACACGGAACCTTGAGACGAGATCAGGCGGTTGCACCCGCCGATTCGACGGCTTGCAAAAGTTCGCTCTCCGACGGGTTGATCAGCGTCTCGTTATTGATCCGGATCGTCGGCATCACCCGTTTTCCTCCGTTGAGATTGGCGATGTAGTCGTTGAATTCGGGGAAATCATCGACATTTTTGAATTCATACGCGATCTGTTTCGAGTCGAGCAGCTTTGTGGTTCGTTGAGTATCTGGGCAGGTCTTCGAACCGTAGACGGCGATGTTGGGCTCATGCATTCGAGAATTCTCCCAGTCGAGG
>JAYUFP010000143.1:0-20811 GCA_043738665.1 Isosphaeraceae bacterium | reverse complement strand
GATTCTCTTCGATTTCCATTCCATTCCATGACAAGGAAGGCGGGCGGGATGGCGGCACACCTTTCGGCGGTCGGAATCGAGAAGACTTACAAGAAGGGCAAGACGGCGGTCCCCGTTCTCCGGGGTGTCGACTTCGAAGTCGATCGCGGGGAGCTGATCTCAATCGTCGGCTCCAGCGGTTCGGGCAAAAGCACTCTGCTCCACGTCCTGGGACTGCTCGACGGCCCCGACCGTGGCGGCGTGTATCTCGAAGGCAAGCGGATCGACGACCAGCCCGATCGTCAGCGCGACTCCTTGCGGAACAAGACGTTCGGGTTCATCTTCCAGTTCTACCACCTCCTTCCCGAGCTGACGGCCCTTGAAAACGTGATGATGCCCCAGCTTATCCGAAACGGGGTCTGGTCGTACCTCTCGAAGCGAAAAGCGATCCGCAACGAGGCCACGGCGCTCCTGGAACGGGTCGGACTGGGCCACCGGCTCGACCATTACCCATCGGAACTCTCTGGAGGCGAAATGCAACGCGCCGCGATGGCGAGGGCGCTCGCGGGAGGCCCGGAGATCGTTCTGGCCGACGAGCCGACCGGCAACCTCGACGCCGCGACCGGTCAGACGGTCCTTGAACTCCTCCGCGACTTGAACCGCGAGCGGGGGCTCACTATGATATTGGTCACACACGACCTCCAGATCGCTCACCAGACGGACCGCGTAGTCCGCCTGGCGGAAGGGCGGATTGAGGAATGGGCCCCCGCCCTGACGTGACCGAACCGAAAACGGTCGCGAAGACGCGGGGGCCGCGTCGCCCGAACCTCGAGAGTGAATTCAGGGTCCAGGTTCGGGACAATCAGGAGCCTTCCGAGCGTCCGCGGCGCGGCGATTCGCGAAGAGGGCAGGGGTGCCACTCGGATGAGCCTCAAGATTTACATCGGCGGCAAGCTCTACGACAAGGCTGACGCCAAGATCAGCGTGTACGACCACGGTTTGCTCTACGGAGACGGCGTCTTCGAAGGGATTCGCTCCTACTCCCGACGCGTGTTCCGCATGAAGCAACATGTGGACCGCCTCTTCGAGTCGGCCCAATCGATCCATCTCAAGATTCCCATGTCCCGAGAGGATATGTCCAAGGCGATCGACGACACCCTGGCCGTCAATAAATTGGTCGACGCTTATATCCGCGTCGTCGTCACCCGAGGTGCCGGGAGCCTGGGACTCGACCCTCGCAAGACCACCGACCCGCAAATCATCATCATCGCCGACGCGATAAGTCTTTATCCTCCTGAGCTTTACAAGTCTGGGCTGAAGATCGTCACGGCCGGGACGATGCGGAACCACCCGAGCGCACTCAACCCGCGCATCAAGTCGCTCAACTATTTGAATAACATCATGGCCAAGGTCGAAGGCACCAACGCCGGGTGCCTGGAAGCCCTGATGCTCAACCACAAAGGCGAAGTCGCGGAGTGTACGGGCGACAACATCTTCGTGGTCCGCAAGGGTGACCTGCACACGCCACCGATCGACGCCGGGATTCTTGAGGGGATTACGAGAGACGCCGTGATCGAGCTGGCCAGGGAGGCCGGGGTCACCGTTCACGAGCGGACGATGGACCGCCACGACATTTACACGGCCGACGAATGCTTTCTGACGGGCACCGCCGCTGAGGTGATCCCCGTGGTCGAGTGCGACGGCCGCGCAATCGGCACCGGCAAGCCCGGTCCCGTGACGCTCGACCTTCTTGAACGTTTCCATGTCCTGGTGCGCAAGGGTTGAGAACCGGATTTCGTCCGGCGAAGGGTACGCACCGTGATCGCGATCCGCAACATCCTGGCCCCGACCGACTTCAGCCCGCACGCCGAGGTCGGATTGCGCTACGCCTGCTCACTGGCCGAGAAATTCGGCGCGAGGCTTCACGTCCTGCACATCCTCAGCGAGGTCGTCCCCGTCGGTCCCGACCCCATGATCGCCCCAGTCTTGCCTCCCGACTATTACACCGAGAGCGAAGCCCAGTCCCAGGAAGCCTTGAAGGACGTCATTAAGCCCGAGTGGGGCAAACCCGCTGCGATCGAGACCGTGGTTAAATGGGGGAGCCCCGTCGAGGTGGTGCTCGAATACGCCCGGAATTCGCCGATTGATCTGATCGTCATCGCGACCCACGGCAGAACCGGGCTCAGCCACTTCCTTCTCGGTTCCGTGGCGGAAAGGATCGTAAGAGAAGGGCCTTGCCCGGTTTTGACGATCCGAGACCACTCCTGAGTAAACTCGTTGCGGAGGGCGGAGGGGAAGTGTCTTCGATCGAACCCCCCACTCTCCGCGTTCCGCCGCTCGCGGATGCGGCTTTCATCGCCCCATCGCGAATCCGCGCGATCGCCTCGCTCGCCGAACAAACTCACGGCACCCTCCGCCTTTTCTATGGCGAGGATACGCTGCCCACGCCCGAGTTCATCAAGGAAGCGGGCCGTCGCGCGATCGCCGAGAACTTCACCTATTACACACCAAACTCGGGATACCCCGCGCTTCGCGAGGCGATCGCGCTGCAAACAGAGCGGCTCCACGGCGTCGGACTCGACCCGAATCAGGACATCGTAGTCACCGCGAGTGGCATGGTCGCAATGGTTCTGGCCATTCAGGCGACAGTCGGACCGGGCGATTCCGTGGTGGTCGTGACTCCGTTGTGGCCGAACATCGCCGCGGCGGTTCGCGTGACCGGGGCCGAAGCGATCGAAGTGCCGCTCTGCTTTGCCGAAAGCGGATACTCGCTTGATTTTGTGGCTCTGGAAGCCGCGATCCGTCCCGGCACCCGGATGATCGCGCTGGCGAGCCCGAGCAATCCGACCGGCTGGACGGCAACTTCCGAAGACTGGCGACGGCTGATCGATCTCTGCGAGCGCCACGGCCTCTGGCTCCTGGCCGACGCGGTCTACGAGCGTCTGGTGGAGGGGATGGGCGTGGCTCCGTCGCCACTCTCGATTCCCGGTGGTCGCGACAGGACGATCGTCGCGCAGAGTTTTTCAAAGACCTACCGGATGACGGGCTGGCGTGTGGGATACGCCTTGGCCCCGACGCCGATTGTTCGGGTCATGCCGCACCTTCAGGAATTCATCGTAAGTCACGCCGCGGGTATCGCTCAGGAAGCCGCGCGGGTGGCGCTTCTGGAAGGCGAGCCGTTCGTCGCGGCGAGCCAGGCCCGCTACGCCAAACACCGGAGGATTGCCATGGAACGCCTCGCCGGGATCCCCGGCGTCACGGTTCCGGAAACATCCGGGGCGTTTTACGTCTTTCCGCGTCTCGAAGGAGTCGCCGATTCGTTCGATTTCTGTGCGAGGATGGTTCGCGAGCAAAAAGTCGGATTCGCTCCCGGCAGCGCGTTCGGAGCCGGCGGGGAAGGGCATGTGCGGATTTGCTTTGCCGTTGATGAAGATACGTTGCGTGAAGCGCTCGACCGTTTTGAGGCGGGGTGGATCGCTTATCGTTCAATCATCAACGCATGAGCGCAATTTTCAGACGGGAGGGTGAGGATCCGGCCGCGCCTGGCAAGTGGGAAGTTCGCACTCCCGAAGATCCCAATGATCCGAGTTACCTTCCTTCTTCGTGAGGTTCCCCTACGTGCCCAGCCCAACTCCTCCCGCCCGTCGCGTGATCTACCGGGGCAAGAAGATCGACCTGGCGTTACAACCTGTCCGGCTCAGTGACGGGACTTTCAAGGATCGGGAAGTCGTGGTCCACCGAGGCGCTGTCGCGCTCGTCCCCATGGTCGACTCTGACCACGTCTGTCTTCTTCGAAATGAACGCTATTCAGTGGAAGAGACCCTGATCGAGGTTCCCGCGGGTACGATCGACGAGGGCGAGACCGCCGATTCGACCGCCCCCCGCGAACTCGCCGAAGAGACCGGCTACCGAGCGGGCAGGATCACGCGGATCGCCGAATGGTGGGTTTCCCCGGGCGTGTTCACCGAGAGAATGTACTTGTACCTGTGTGAAGATCTGACCCCGGGGCCGACCGAACATCAGCCCGACGAGCACCTTGAGCCCATGATCGTGCAGTGGGACGAGGCGATCGGGATGATCCACGACGGCCGGATCATCGACGCCAAGACGATCGTGGCGCTCACCCTTTGCGACCGTCGCCGAAAACCGAACCCCTAATCGTCTCAGGCCAGGACGTTCTTGAGGACCCGGCCGCCCACGTCCGTCAGCCGCTCGTCACGACCGCTGTGCAGCACGGTGAGTTGCTTGTGGTCGAGTCCCATCAGGTGAAGAATCGTCGCGTGCAGGTCGTTCACGTGGGCGCGGTCTTCGACCACGTTCAGCCCGATTTCGTCGGTGGTCCCCACGGTCGCTCCTCCTTTCACACCGCCGCCGGCCATCCACATTGTGAAGGCGGTTGCGTTATGGTCGCGGCCCCGTCCACCCTTCTGAGCGACAGGAGTCCGACCGAACTCGGCACCCCAGATCACCAGGGTCTCTTCGAGTAATCCGGTCCGTTTCAGGTCGGTCAGCAGGGCGGCGACCGGCTTGTCGGTCAGTCCGCACATCTTCTCATGATTGGCGTCGATGTCGTCGTGTGCGTCCCACTGCATGGCGACCGGACCTCCGCCCGAATAGACCTGAACGAACCGAACGCCTCGCTCCACCAGGCGACGGGCCAGCAGGCAGCGCGTGCCGAACTCCTGCGTCTTCGCGTCGTTCAGGCCGTACATTTCGCGGGTCGATTCGCTCTCCCTGGACAGATCGACCGCTTCCGGGGCGGCGCTTTGCATCCGATAGGCCAGCTCGTACGAAGCGATTCGCGAGGAGAGTTCGGTGTCTTCCGGGTTTAGATTTTCCTCGTTCATCGCCCGCAGCAGGTCGAGTGTCTTTCGCTGACGGGGGAGGTCGAATTCCGGGGAGTTCGGCTTGAGGTTAACGATCGGCGAAGGCCCCGAACGCAAGAGCGTTCCTTGATGCAGGGCGGGAAGGAACCCCGCCCCCCAGCACGGTGTTCCCCCTTCGGGGGTCCCTTCGGGCTGCGTCATCACGACGTAAGACGGCAGGTTGTCGCTCTCCGACCCGAGGCCGTAGGTCACCCAACTCCCAAGACTCGGGAAGCCCATGAAAATCCGGCCCGTGTTCATCTGATACATCGCCGGCGCGTGGATCACGGAATCCGCCACGCAGGAGCGGATCAAGATGATGTCGTCGGCGTGCTTGTGCATGTGCGGAACAAGGTCCGACATGTCCATACCAGACTTTCCGTACTTCCCGAACTTGCGGTGGCTCCCCAGGCAAATCGGGTCGTTCTCGATGAACTGGCTGTTGACGTGCCCGAAGCTCGGCGGCAACGACTGGCCGTCAAGCCGGTTTAGGACGGGCTTGGGATCGAACATGTCGATATGACTCGGCCCGCCCGTCATGAAAAGAAAGATACAACGCTTGGCTTTCGCGGGGAAATGGCCTGACTTCGCCGCCATCGGATTCGTTGCCGACGAAGGTGGCTTCGCGGCGACCGCCTCGCGCTGGAGCAGATACGAAAGGCCGAGCATCCCGAACCCATTCCCCGCGTCGCGGAGGAACTCTCGACGATTCCGCGGGATGCTTCCCAAAGGCCCCGGGCAGCGGTGAGACGGCATGGCGGACTCCTCCGGAACTCAGGGGACGTAGACGAATTCGTTGCGGTTGAGCATCGCGAGTGCGAAGTCGACCCAGACATCCGGAGTGCCGTTCCCGGCGCTCAAGAAACGCAAAGCCTGCTCACTTTCTCGGGGCGACGGCCCACGGGCCAGTACCAGGCGGTAGGCCCTGTCCACCCGCGAAGGGTCGTCGTCGGCTTCCGAACGAACCCGAGACGCCAGGGCACGGGCGCGACTTTGGGCGAACTCGCTGTTGAGCATCACCAACGCCTGGAGCGAGTGCGTACTCACTCCACGTTGAGGGCAGGGGGTCTGCGTGTCCGGGGCGTCGAATGCGTCAAACATCGGATACCGGACGTTGCGCTTGCGGAAGAGAAAAATCGAGCGCCTGAGGTGTTCGCGAACGTCGGGGGACTCTTCCCACAGGTCCACCACTTCCGCCTCGGTAAAGATCAGGTCCTCGACTTCCTTCTCGATCGGGACCCTCACGCCGGGGCCGCCCGCCCGGGGATTGAATTCTCCCGTGACGACGAGCATCGCGTCGCGAAGGCTCTCAGCCTCGACGCGACGTCGGTTCATCCGCCAGAAAAGCGTGTTGTCCGGATCATCGGCCGTTTGCGCCTTACTCAGTTCCGGCGGAGAAATTGTCGATGCCTGACGATATGTGGCCGAAGTGACCATCAGGCGGTGAATCGGTTTGAGCCGCCACCCTTGCGCGACCAATTCGGTCGCAAGCCAGTCGAGCAATTGGGGATGGCTCGGGCGCTCGCCCCGGACTCCGAAGTCGCTCGGGGTCGACACGATTCCCCGACCGAAGTGGTGCTGCCAGAGCCGGTTGACGATCACTCGCCCGGTTAGGGGGTTATCACCGCGGGTCAGCCAATCGGCGAGTGCCAGCCTCCGGCCGGTCGTCGACGCAGTCGGCCGGATGCAATCGGGCTCGAACGCGTTCGCGGGTTGCTTCGCGAGCACGATGCCGGGCGGTCTGGGCTCGACCCGGGTTCCTCGAAGCTTCGGGTCTCCGCGACGCGCCACGAACGTTTCCGGGGCCTTGGCTGTTTTGTCGATCAGGGCTTGTGCGTGCGACGGCTGGTGAGGAAGCGTGAGGTCGAGTTCGTGGATCGCCCGCTTGAGCGTCTCGCGCTCGGCGTGATGCGCCGGATTCTTGGCGACCGCCTCGGCCACTTCTTCCCAACTGACCTTGAGCGTGGTGGCGAACCCTTCCGCGAGCCGCTTCTGGGCGGGAGTGAGGTTCTTTGCCGGGAGGTCCATCACGGCTCGTTCGGTCGGCGTCAGCATCGCCTTTTTTTCGTCAAGGATCGCCTTGCGGTAGGGCGCTTCGAGCTCGCCCATACGCGCACGAAAGGGCGCCGCTTTCTTGGCGACCTCCGCCTTCGCAGCCTCATAAGCCTTACGCTCGCGTTCGGTCGCCGTGGGAACTTCGTCGAATTCCGCCGCGGCGAAGAACGATTGCAGGCGGTAGTAGTCGGTTGTCGGCAAGGCGTCGAACTTGTGGTCGTGGCATCGGGCACATCCGAGCGTCAACCCCAGAAAGACCGAGCCGACGGTTCCCGTGATCTCCGTCAATTCCGTCTGGCGTTTGACGGCCAGGTCGATATTTCCGCCGACCGTGTCGCGAGGCCCACAACGCCCGAACCCGGTGGCGACCAGTGCGTCGTGGTCGTTCGGCGAAGCTTCATCACCGGCAAGCTGGAGCGTGACGAAGCGGTCGTACGGCATGTCGTCATTCAGGGCCTTGACGACCCAGTCGCGATAGCGCCAGGCGTCGGGCCTTTCGGCGTCGAGCTCGAAACCGTTCGAGTCGGCGTAATGCGCCAGGTCGAGCCAGTGTTGAGCCCACCGCGGGCCGTAAGCCGGTGATTCAAGAAGCCGATCGACGACTCGACCATAGGCATCGACGCGTGAATCGTTCAAGAACGCTGACACTTCGTCGGGTGTCGGCGGCAGGCCGGTCAGGTCAAACGTCACTCGACGAATCAACGCAACGCGATCGGCCTCCGCCGCGTGCTTGAATTCGACGGATTCCAAACCTTCAAGAATGAATCGATCGATCGGGTTTTGAACCCAAGTCACGTCCTTGACCTGCGGAATCGCGGGCCTCTTGGGGGTCTGGTACGCCCAGTGCGACTGCTGTTCGGCCGTAAACGATTCCGGAGGGGCCGCAGGCGTCGAATTCTGAGGAGGGTCAGCCGCAAAGGCCGCCACGAATGACACGACGCAGAGCAAAGCCGACATGGCGATCCACAATCGTCGTGAGCGCATCCGGAAAGGGAGCATGCGAGGTCTCCCAGAGGGCGTTTTGCCCTCGGAGGCGGGTGAGATCCACTGACGGAATTGTCGTCAAAACGCGCGGACAAGGCAAGTGATTTGACACGGTAACGCGTCGAGACGTCAAGCGTCAAACCAGCTCGCGGATCAACCGGCCTTCGTAATTGATGCGAACGGGGCGGCCGTCGGGGGTTTGATGGGTCGTGTCGAGCGGAATTCCGAGCGAATGGTAGATCGTCGCCGCGAGGTCCTCGGTGTAATACGGCGCCTCGGTCGGCAGCTCGGCAAGGGCGTTGGTCTGGCCCACGGCCCGGCCGGGCGCGATGCCTCCCCCCGCGAGCAAGGCGATCCCCGCGGTCGACCAGTGGTCGCGTCCCGCCGAGGGGTTAATCTTGGGGGTTCGGCCGAAGTCGCTGAGCGTGACCACCAAGGTGGAATCCAGGGTTCCCCGGTCGGAGAGATCCTGAAGGAGCGCTGAGAGCGCGGAGTCGAGACGGGGGAGGAGGCGGTTCCTGAGCGAGACGAAGTTGTTCTGGTGGGTGTCCCAGCCTCCGTCGGTGACCGTAACGAACCGGACGCCTGCGTCGATCAACCGACGCGCGAGCAAGCATCCCTGGCCCAATGAGTGCCTCCCGTAACGGTCGCGCATCTTCGGATCTTCAGTACTGAGATCGAACGCCTTCTTGGCCCGGGGAGCGGTGATCAGACTGTAGGCCTTCTTGTAGAATATGTCGGTGGCATCGATGGCCGGGGCGGCGGCCTCGAACTTTTGTTGCCAGGTGTCGACAGTATCGAGCACCTTCATCCGGCGCTCGAATCGCTCGCGATTGAGGCCATTCGTAAGCGAGACGTCGCGGACGGTAAAGCCAGGACTTGAGGCGTCCCCGGGGAGAACAAACGGGTTATATTGATCGCCCAGAAAGCCCGCGACGCCGCCACCGAATCGTTGATCGATGGCCGTGCCGACCTGGACGTACGGCGGCATCGAATTACGGTCGCCTTTCTCTTTCGAGACCACCGCGCCGAAGGACGGGAACGTGAGCGCCGGGCTGAACGGGTGGCCCGTCATCATATACGCGTCGGCCACGCCGTGAGAGCCGTTCTTCGGGTTCAGCGAGCGCAGGATCGAGTATTTATCCTGGTGCTGCGCCAGCATGGGCAACGGATCGCAAACATTGATTCCCGGGACGTTCGTGGAGATCACGCCGAATTCGCCACGAATCTCCGCGGGGGCTTCGGGCTTGGGGTCGAAGCTGTCGATATGGCTGATCCCGCCCTGGAGCCAGAGGAGGATGCACGAAACCTCCTTCCCGTTCGGGGCCGTGGCGGCCTTCGCGCGGAGGAATTCGGGCAGACTGAGCCCGAGGGCCGACAACCCGCCCACTCGCAGGAAATTCCTTCGGCTCAACCCGTCGCAACGTCGCTGGAAACCTTGCACGAGATCCAACATCCGAAGAATCCTTCCCGAAGAATGACTGGAGAGTCTGGAAGACGGCTCACGGACAGGATACATCGTTCATCGAGCGGGCATTAAAGGAAAGTTTAACACCGCGACGAGGATCGGTTCAAGTCGGTTCCGGTCGGCCGGGTGGAAAAGGTAAACTGAGTCACGCGGACATACGAAATGCTCGGGAGTTCGAGGCTCCCGCCGGGCCGGCAGGAGCGAAGCTCGGCGGAAGCCTCAAATTCGCGAAATCGGTAGCGGACCGGGAGGCGACTTGTCTCAAGTTGTGCTGGAAGGGCTCTGGAAAACCTTTCCCAATGGGGTCGAAGCCGTCGCCAACGTGAATCTTCGCGTCGCGGAGGGCGAATTCTTCACGCTTCTCGGACCTTCAGGCTCGGGAAAAAGCACGCTGTTGCGGTCGATAGCCGGGCTCGAAACGGTCGATAGCGGCACGATCTCCATCAAGGGCCGGGATGTGACCCGGCTCGCGCCCCGAGAGCGCGATGTGGCGATGGTCTTTCAGAATCCGCCGCTTCTTCCTCACCTTTCGGTCTTCGAGAATATCGCGTTCGGCCTCCGATCTCGCGGGGAACGAGGCAAAACGTTACGATCCGCCGTCGAGGACATTTCCGAGCGATTGGGCCTGGCAGGCGTGCTGACTCGAAAACCGCGGACTTTATCGGGCGGCCAGAAACAACGAGTCGCCTTAGGTCGCGCCCTCGTCCGGAATCCCTCGGTATTTCTCCTCGATGAGCCATTGTCGAGTTTGGACGAGTCGCTCCGAGCAGAGGTCCGTTCGGACTTGATCGAGGCCCACCGCCGTCTCGGCGCGACGATGATTTACGTGACTCACGACCAGGGCGAGGCGCTCGTGGTGGGCGACCGCGTCGGGGTCATGGACCGCGGACGCCTGATCCAGATCGGCTCGCCCAGGCAGCTTTACGAAAGTCCCGTCTCGCGGTTTGTGGCCAGATTCGTCGGCTCACCGTCGATGAACGTTTTGCCGCTGGCCGTTGAGCGGCGCGACGGACGCCTCGGTTTTCAGATCCTGGGAACGCCCGAACCGCGGACGCATTTCCCTGTGGTAGGCCCATGGACCCGCGTCTTCGAACCCTTCCGCGATCGGACCGTCGAACTCGGCCTCAGGGCAGAAGACGTTCGTGTCGCGACTTGCGACGCCGAGCGCGATGAAACGTGGCTGTGGCCGGGAATTGACGTCGTGTTGCTCGGAATTGAATACCTCGGACACGAATCGCTCGCGACGATCCGGATCGGTCCTCACCCGTTACGATGCCGGCTCCCCTCCAATTTCAAGGCGTTGCCGGAATCACCGTTGCAAATTGGTTTTGACCCCTCTCAAGCCTCGTGGTTCGCGACCGACTCGGGGCTCGCCATCAGACGCGGGTCCGTCTGAAAGCGGCTGACGGATTGCCTGCGGGCGATCCTCCGTATAGGGTGATCGTATCGAGGGGCCATTCCGCTCCTCTGCCGGACTTTCGGATTCCTCTGCGATGCGCGACTTGTTAAAGCATCTGACGAACGCCCTCGAAACTGGCAGGGAATTAATCGTCTGTCAGGTCGTCGAGACCAAAGGGTCGACCCCACAGAAGGCCGGGGCACTCATGGTCGTCGATCCCGATGGGGGTCAGGTCGGTACGTTAGGAGGGGGTTGCGTCGAGGCCGAAGTCAAGCAAAAGGCGATTCGAAGGCTCGGAAAGACCGGCACCGAGATTCATTCGTTCGTGCTCGACCATGACTACGCCTGGGCGGACGGCCTGATCTGCGGCGGCAAGATGGTCATCACGACGGAAGCCGTCCGCGGCCGTGAGACTCTCGCGTACTTCCACGCCTATCGCCGCCTCCTCGAAGAAGGACAGGGCTTCACCGAGGCGATCGTGGTCGCTCCGGAACGGTTCGGCGACGACGTTCCGGTCGGGTCGCGGTTTCTGTTCGGTCCCGAAGGGCAACTTATTGCGGGTCGGCCGGTCGCGAATGCTCCGCCGGCCGTCGCGGAACGGATCGTTCCGCTTCACGAACGGCCGGGGCCGGGAGTCAAGAACGGGGTCGCAGTGCTTCCCACCCTTCCGAGAATCCGCCTCGTGATCGTCGGGGCCGGCCACGTCGGGCAAGGAGTTGCCGAGCTCGCGGCGAAGGCGGATTTCGACGTCTGGGTCGTCGATGACCGCGCTCAATATGCGAACCGCGAGCGATTCCCGACGGCCGAGAAACTGGTCGTCGGACCGATCGAAGAAGTCCTGTCCGGGCTCGAGATCACGAAGCAGACCTACGCCCTCATCGTGACCCGCGGCCACGGACACGACGAGGAAGCCCTGTTTCACCTTGCCCCGACGGCCGCGCCCTACGTGGGTTTGATTGGCAGTCGACGCAAGATCAAGTTGATTTTCGCGAGCTTGAGCGGGCAGGGGATCTCCGAGGAGGCTCTGGCTCGGGTCAGTGCTCCGGTCGGCCTTGATATCGGTTCGCAGACGGTGCCCGAGATCGCCGTCAGCATCGTGGCCGAGTTGATCGCCCGGCGGAATCTGGGAGTTTCGGCAGTCCGCCCGGCGTGCGCGGTTGTGCCGGAGTCGCCATGATCGCGGCGATCGTTCCGGCGGCGGGCCAGAGCCGGCGGATGGGTCGTCCCAAGCTGATCCTGCCGCTCACAGACGGAAGGTCAGTAATCGCGACGGTTTTAAATGCGTTGACGGGTGGCGGTGTCTCGCGAACGGTCGTCGTGATTTCACCCGGCGACAACGCTTTATCGGAGGTCTTGAAGTGCGAGGCCGCGGAGTTCGGGGCGAGTGTGGTCATACCCCAGATCCAGCCTCCCGACATGCGTGCTTCGGTCGAACATGGGCTTCGTGAGCTGCTTCGGACCGCGGCCAAGCCGACGACGCTCTTGCTCTGCCCGGCGGACAGTCCCGGAATCTCGGCCGCGCTTGTTTCGAGGGTGATTGAACGAGCAAAGGCCGAACCCGAAGCGATCGTGATCCCGACGTTTCAAGGCAAGCGCGGGCACCCGGTCGCCTTGCCCTGGCAGATCGCCCGGGAGATTCCGATGCTTCCCGATGCAGTCGGCGTGAACGCATTGATCAAGCAACATGAACCGATCATCGTCGAAATTCCGGAAGCCCATCCCGGAGCCGTACTCGATCTCGATACGCCGGAGGACTATCGCCGGTGGAACCCGCAGGCGGATTGTTGAGCCCGTCTATTCTCGCGGGATAATCCGTCGTTATGATTGGTCCCATCGGATTTCCGCGTGATTTTTCGATTTTGAGGCGCCTCGTGCAAGTGACCGTCCGCTTATTCGCCGTGGCGCGGCAACGCGTGGGGCGACCCGAAGTGATCGTGGAACTCCAGGACCCGGCGACGATCGGAGACCTCCGCCGGTCACTCGCGGCCTCGTTTCCCGAACTCGCGCCCATTCTACCGAATCTGATGTTTGCCGTCGCAACGGAGTACGCCGACGACTGGACGACGATCCCCATCGGGGCTGAAGTCGCCGCGATTCCGCCTGTCAGCGGCGGTTGGTCTTTTCCCGAAGGATTGAGCCGGACCCGATGATCGCGATCACCGAAAGCCCGATCGACCACAACATGCTCACCGAACAGGTGCGATCCAACCTCGCCGGGGCCGTCTGCACGTTCCTGGGGACCGTCCGCGAGATGACCGGCGGACGGCGGACGTCCTGGCTCGACTATGAGGCGTACCCCGAGATGGCCCTCAAGACGATGGCCGACCTGGAGGCCGAAGCGCGTCGTCGATGGCCGGTCATCGAGGCCGCGATCGTCCACCGCGTGGGGCATCTCGACCTGGGAGAAATCAGTGTCGTGGTCGCGGTGAGCTGCCCGCACAGGCACCAGGCGATCGACGCCGCTCGGTGGTTGATTGACACCCTCAAGGAAGCGGTACCGATCTGGAAGAAAGAAGTCTGGGCCGACGGCACTGAGGAATGGGTACACCCCGGCCTCGGTCAAAAGAGCGGCCCCGGTTGATCCGATCGGGTCAATGCGGGTATGATGAACGCTCGTTCCCGAATTCGCCGCGACCGAACCTGGAACCCTTCGTTCATGACCGCACCGACCGTCGGCGAAAAACTGATCGATCGCTTCGGCAGGGTCCACAACAACCTGCGGATCAGCGTGACCGACCGCTGCAACATCCGCTGTGTTTACTGCATGCCGGAGACGGTCACGTTTCTCCCCAAGCACAACTTGCTGTCGTTCGAGGAAATCACCCGATTCGTCCGGGTCGCAACGACGCTCGGCATCGACAAGATCCGCCTCACCGGCGGCGAACCATTGGTCCGTAAGGACTTCCCGCGGCTCGTCGGGATGATCGCGGCAGTTCCCGGCATAACCGACATCGGGATCACGACGAACGGGATCTTGCTCGCTCCAATGGCTCAATCGCTCTGGGACGCCGGCCTGCGTCGGATCAACGTCAGTCTCGATACGATGGACCCTGCTCGCTTTCAGGAACTGACGCGACGCCCTGGTTTTGAGCAAGTCATCGAGGGCATCATCGCGGCGAAAGCGGCGGGGTTCGACCCGGTGAAGGTCAACGCGGTGGCGATCAAAGGGATGACCGAGTCCGACGTCGTCCCACTCGGCCGTTTTTGCCGCGAGCGCGGCCTGGAACTCCGCTTCATCGAGTACATGCCGCTCGACGCGGGGGATCTCTGGGAACGCGGAAAAGTGCTTTACGCCGCCGAGATCCTCGAACTTTTGAGCGAATCCATAGGCTCCCTTGTACCTGTGCCCGATCAAGACCCGAGAGCACCCGCGCTCGAATACGAGTACGTCGACGGCGGGGGCCGGGTCGGGATGATTGCTTCGGTGAGCCGACCGTTCTGCCAGAGTTGCAACCGGGTCCGGCTCACGGCCGAAGGGAAGCTTCGGAACTGCCTTTTCTCACTCGAAGAGACCGACATCCGCGTTCTGCTTCGCGGAGGTGCGGGCGACTCCGAGATCGCCGCCGCATTGAAAGAGAGTGTGGCCGAAAAGTGGGAAGGTCATCAGATCAACACCGCCAGGTTCATCAAGCCTGAGCGATTGATGCACTCGATCGGGGGATGAAGGCGATTTACGAGTCGTGCTCCGGGTCGAACAGGCTGTCCTCGGGCTCCGGCTGGTCGTCCCCATCCGCGGCAATCAGTCGCGCGTCTCGAAACGCAAGCGCGATGACCAGGCAGGTCGAAGCGAAGGCTCCCAGAAGAAGCCCCGAAACGGCCCCCATTCCGAACCCGAACTCGGTCGGCTCGAATTTCTGACCGAGGAATTTCGGGCCTGGCGTGCAGAGCCACGCCACGAATGACGGTGAGACCCGGCCGATCGCCGCGCCGATGACTCCTCCGGCGATTCCCGAGGTGATCGTTCCCGTCATCACTTTCACGACCGCTTGCGTGAACTGGATCATTCTCAGGCGTCCAGTCCATAGACCCGCACGGCGTTGTCGTGGAAGAGTTTGCGTTGTTCGACATCGGGACGGTTCTTGACGATCGCCCGAAGGGCTTCAACCCACTGCTTATACGTCGCACCCAGGGTGCAAACCGGCCAGTCGCCTCCGAACATCACGCGATCGGGACCGAAGACGTCGAGGACATGATTGACGATCGGGGCAAGGTCGTCGGGCGTCCAGGGCTCTCCCTTCGTCGAGGCGACGATCCCCGAGACCTTGCAGACGACGTTTTTCCGTTTCGCCACCTCGGCGATATCCGCCTTCCAGCCGCGACGGTCCTTGGCGAGCACGTCGGCATTTCCACAATGGTCGAGAATGAAGGATGTGTCGGGGCAGGAATCGATTAATTTCGCGGCGTCCACTAATTCGGCGGCCCTGACGCAGAGGTCGAACATCAGTCCGACCTTGCCGAGTGCCTGGATTCCGCGAACGAACGCAGTGTCGAGACAATACCCGGCCGGGGTGTCCGGCGAATGGAGGACCTGTCGAACCCCTTTGATTTCGGGCGACTCTTTGAACCTCTTAAGGTAAGCCGAGAAACCGTCGGAGTTCGGCCTTCCGGAGATCACTGCCGCCACGGTTGGCGACTTCTTCCTCCGGATCAAGGCGAGGACCGATTCCGCTTCCTCGACTTGCTGGGCCGGGATCACATCGACTTCCATATAAACGGCTTTGACGACGTTAAGACCCTCGGTCGCTTTCGCATAATCACTCGGCAACGCATCATGGTTGAGCCCGGGGGCCGACCCGATCCAGGCCAATCGCTGTTTTGAGAGGTCCCAGAGATGTTGGTGAGTGTCGATGATCGGCATTGAAGGCGCCGCTGCGTTCGCGTCGGAGCCCTTCAGTCCCGCGGTAACTCCGATTGCCATCAATCCTTGCAACGCGTTACGTCGGGTCATGGCGGGTCCGGATGGTGAAGACATCGGTCGATCTTCTCCGCTGGGTCGATGGCGGCGAATCGGCATCGTGTGCATTCGATTCAGGAACGTTCACGACTTTACCAAAACAGGTTCCGCCTTCCCAGGAGTTCGTTTCGACGGCTCCAATGGACTCAAACCTTGTTGCTCTTGGAGTTTGAAGCGCGAAAGGGTTGCCGAACGACGTCCCGGGTTGGTAAGGTGGCGTCGAGTCTGGACATCACCCTTGAGGTTGAGCGTAACCTGTCATGTCGCGCAAGGAAACCGAGACCCCGTGGTTCCAGGAAGGTCTTGCCTTTGAATGCACCCGTTGCGGCGCATGTTGCACGGGGGCTCCGGGATATGTTTGGGTCAACGAGGAAGAAATCGCCCGGCTCGCCACGTTTCGGGGCGAAACCCTCGAAGAGTTCTCGTTGAAGTTCGTGCGGCAGGTTGGCAACCGCTTCAGCCTGATCGAAAAGCCGGGAGGTGACTGCGTCTTCTGGGAGTCATCCCGAGGTTGCACCGTCTATCCCGCGCGCCCGATCCAATGCCAGACCTGGCCGTTCTGGCCGGAAAACATTGAGACGCCCGAAGACTGGGAGCATGTCACGGGAGTTTGCCCCGGGTCCGGACAAGGACGCGTGTTCACCATCGAGGAAATCCGCGCCACCGTATCGCGGGTCCACCCATGACGGACCAGGCGATCGAGACTCCCGAGCCGCTCAATGTGGCGGCCTTTCGAGAGACCTTGCACGCAATTTACAACGCGCTCGATGCCCGGGTCGCTAGTTTCGCGCCGGTTTGTGAGTTGAGCGGGCGATGCTGTCGATTTCAGGAATACGGGCACACCCTGTTCCTATCCGCCCCCGAAGCGGCGCTTTTGCTGGACGAGGCTGGACCGACTTCACGCCCCGCGGACGACGGCGCAACCTGCCCCTGGCAAGACGCTTCCGGCCGTTGTAACGCGAGAGACGCCCGGCCGCTCGGCTGTCGCGTTTACTTTTGCGATCCTTCTTACCAGGAACACGCCCCTGCGCTTTCCGAGCAATCGATCGCGGAGCTCAAGAGAATGGTTGACGCGGCAGACTTACCTTGGGGATACGCTCCGCTCCACGTCCATCTTCGTTCCGCCAACGAAGAGGGTCGGTTTCCGAGACCGATGGACGCTCATCCCAGGTGAACCGCACCGCCGTTGAATTCTCGGAGCCTGTCGAGCCGCAGCCCGATAAAACGCAGTCCGTCCGGTTTAGACTTGACACTACTCCAAGCCACCAATACAGTTGAGCCAATCGACGCTCGAAACGGGCCGACCCCCGCCTCTGTGGAGACCGCCGCCGTGACGAAGAAGGAAATTGTTAAGAAAATCTCCGAGGACATCGGTCTGACACAGCTCAAGACCAAGGATATCGTTCAACGCACGTTAGATGCGATCATTCACACATTGGTCTCGGAAGGCCGAATCGAGCTTCGGAATTTCGGGGTCTTCGAGGTCAAGCGGCGGGCGCCGAGGAAGGCGAGAAATCCTCGGACCGGCGACAAAGTCTTTGTGCCTCCCAAGAACGTGGTGACGTTCAAGCCGGGCAAAGAGATGGAAGAACTGGTAAGGAAGATGAATCCGGAAGATCTTCCGTTATTGGAAGTCGGCTCAGATGCCGATAACCATGGCAACGGACCCGTCGAGCCGGCCACCGATTCCCGGGGCCACTCTTCAGCAGGGGCGGACTAAGGCCGACCGAGCGAAGGCGGAAGGGAAGTTCCCGTCGCCATCGCCCTCGACGCCGGATCGCCTTCAGGAGAACTCCCCGCCACGGGGGGCCGGCACGGTCCTGGTCGATTCGAGTGGACGGAGTCGGGCTCGTTTGGGGGAGGATTCCCCGGCGAGTCCCCCGGGTTGGACCCGCGCGACGGACCGCGCGGCGAGACCAAGCCGCGGGAAACCGAAGGCGGGAGGATCCCCGGATGAAAAAATTGCTGGCTGCCCTGACCCTTGTGGTGGCGTCACTCGCCATCGGCGAGGGGTGCGCTCCGGTCCCCTTACCGCACTATGCGGCATACGGACCGAAGCGTGTGGAACAATTACTCGTCGACTCTGAAAACCTCCGCCTAGGGGGCGACGACTGGGACCGCTTCTGGTTCCTCGATCAGCCGTCGCACCTGACGCCGTTCCGGACCCATGGCGGCCTCGGGCCTTGATCTGAGGTCGAGCGGTCGCGGACCTGAACTGAACTGAACTGAACTGAACGGCCGGCCCCGGTTCATCCGCGGCCGGCCATTTTTCGTTGATGTTGAAAGTTACGCTCTCGGGCGGGCGGAGCGACCGAGGCCCGCCCTTCGCACCTTTCCTCAGCGTGTGAGATGGCGCTGGAAAAACGAATCGACGGCACTGACGTAACTCAACGGGTCCGATTCGTAGGCCTTGACGTGATCGATCCCCGGGAGCAGGACGGTTCTGCAGGTCGGTCCCGCGGCGTTCGCGAGTAGTCTCGCCTGTCGGACCGGGACGGTGGTGTCGGCCTCGCCGTGGATCAGGAGAAGTGGGCGATCGCCCCAGGCCTTCGCCGAGCGGATCGGGATCAGGTCGTCCGTCCTCACTCCGTAGGCCAGGTGCGCCGCGACCAGAATCCCGGGATTGAACCAGCGGGGCAAATGGCTGTGCTGGGTCAACTGGCCGTCGAGCAGTTCGGGCAGATTGCCGTACGGGCTGTCGAGCACGACGGTTTTGATCCTTGAATTCTGCGCGGCCTCCATCAATAAAGTGGACGCGCCCATCGAGAACCCGACCCACCCGATCCGGTCGGTCGAGAACCCTTGCGCCTCCGCCCAATTTAGCACCGCGCGAAGGTCGCAACGCTCACGACGTCCCATCGAGACACGCGACCTGTCACTCTGCCCGTGACCGCGAAGGTCAAAGAGGAGAATGTCGTAACCCCGCTCGTGCAGGTCACGCCCGAGTCCCGCCATCTCACCCCAGGAACTCCAGAGGCCGTGAACCATGACCACGAGACGCCGATGCTCCTCGGTCGGGTGATACCACCCGCGGAGAGTGAAACCGTCTTCGGTCCTGACTTTCCAGGGGGTGGGGTTCGGGCTGACGTCCCGCGGGTCCACAATCGACGCGCGGTTATGAGAACGTGTCAGCACTTCAGCGGAGATCAGGGAGATGGCCAGATAGACCAAGCCGAGGAAGATCGCGACGCCGAGCGAGATCCGCCCGAGAAGGCGACGACGGCGGGGAAGGTGGACGGGGGGCTGCTCCATCGGTTGCCCTCCACGGTCTGAGAAATCAGGCGATTCGACAGAATCGATACACCGAAATCTAGGCCATTTCCAAGCAAAGGACAAGCCGAACCGGCGGGAAAGTCACCCGCTTCCAAGGCCATTCCGGCTCCGGCCGGCTCCGGAACGACCGGGAGAATCCGTTTTTTCGATCTTTATTGATTCAGTCATCGACACTCGCCGATTCGATGAACGACGACGAAAAGTCGATAAAGGCTGCCACCGGGTGACGCGGCTGAACATCGTGGGACTCCGATGCTCCGGAATGTCTGATCAGGCGATCGCCGCCCTCGGGAGCACGTTCCGCATTGTTTACAACGAAGGCCGGACGCTTCGGGCGGCGGTCGAGTGTTTCGAGGCCGATTTCGGGCAGGTGCCCGAGCTCCAGGAATTCGTGGCGTTCGTACGCTCATCGGTAATCGGGATCAACCCGGCCCGCGAAAGCGATCGGTGCCGCGAACTCTGACAAGATGGGAGGGGACGCGGATCACTCCCGTCCGGACTTCTGGACGGAGTTCTTGATCCGTTCGTACTCCTCCTTGCTGATCTCGCCGGCGGCGAACGCGTCAGTGAGAGGGCCGATCACGTCGTCGATCTCTACCGACTCGTCCTCCGGCCCTTCCTTCACGTCGCGCCAGACTCGCACCGCGTACGGGAGCCCGAGCAGGCTGAACGTCAACAGGACGAGTACGCCCAGATACCAGGAGTAGTTTTGTCGAAATTCCGGGAGCGCCTTGAACATCGCCGGCCACAGCCTCCGCAACGTCGGACCGTCCTGAAACCCATTTCTCCCAAGATTCCGTCATCATATTCCCGGCGTCCTCTCGAATAAACCGGATTCTCCGGATCGGTCCGATCGCGCGGGGGAGGATCATCGGGAACGCCTTGCTCCTGGATCAGCCCGCGATATACTGAAGTGATCGGTCTCGCGGGGATCTTTTTGCGTTGACCTTGCCCGACCGACGTTCCGTCCGTCTCCCAATCGTCGTCCGGGGAGTAATGCTCATGCGTGGTCGTTACCCGGGTTTGGCCGCCGCGGTCCTCACGCTCGCGGTTCTTCTTCCCACCCAGCGCGCCTCGGCACAGCTTGGCGTGGGGTCGGATGTTTTCTCGTTCTATTACGGCTACTACCTGCCTCACCAGGCCTACATGGCCCAGCAAACCACCCCTCTCGACACGCTCAACCAGATCTCGGCCGTCCGCCAGTACAACGCCGACACCGACCGAACTTCGCTCTACGATCCCATCTCCCCTTACGGCGACGATGACGATCCGATGGGTAAAAACAACAAGCGGGGAGTCCGTCCCCGATCCGGTGGCGGGATGTTCGGCGCTGGGACCGTTCGGGGGTCCGGTCCCGCCCTCTACTACAATCGAACGTCACAGTATTTTCCCATGATGCGGGCCGGGCGAGGACCGAATCGTAATCTCGCCGTGACCAAAGGGAACCGGGGAGGCGGAGGCGGCATGGGTGGCATGGGTGGCGGCATGGGTGGCATGGGTGGCGGTATGGGCGGCATGGGTGGCATGCAGTAAGACGAGTGTTCGCCCGGTTTCGCAAGCCGATCGCAATTTGAGCGCACCCGGGAGAAATTGTTGGGATGGCACAGGACCAGCAACGACTGTCGCCCGCCGAACGGGCAAACCTCGTTGCCTATCTCGACGGGGAGCTTCCCGAAGGCGAGGCCAGAGTCATTTCGACGAAATTGACTCAAAGCGCGACAGCGCGGCGCGAGGCGGAGTCGCTCGAAAGAACCTGGGAACTCCTCTCGCACCTTCCGCGTCCCGCCCCTTCCCGCGAGTTGAGCGAACGCACGCTCTCCGAAGTTCGCAAGAT